>JAKQLM010000803.1 GCA_029567145.1 Pseudomonadota bacterium | reverse complement strand
GCCGGGATGCGGCACTTCATGGCGCAGTTCGGCCCGGCGCTGAAATGGCCCTGGACCAAGCTGATGGACGTGCCCGAGTTCAACGAAGAACTGGTGGACCTGGTGGCGAACCAGTCCGACGCGCAGTCCGGCATGTACGGTATCCGCGAGCTGGAACGCATCCGCGACCGCAATCTGGTGGGCTTCCTGCGCAGCTTGAAGGACCGGAACTGGGGCGCGGGCAAGGTCTTGCGCGAACACG
This sequence comes from Pseudomonadota bacterium, assembly GCA_029567145.1. Classification (GTDB taxonomy): domain Bacteria; phylum Pseudomonadota; class Alphaproteobacteria; order Rhodobacterales; family Rhodobacteraceae; genus Tabrizicola. The sequence continues at coordinate 912 of JAKQLM010000803.1, read as the reverse complement.
ACGACCGCCGCGCAGAGGTGTTCAACGCCGAGATGCAGAAGGGTCTGGACACCGGGGCCAAGGCCGCGCCGCTGGTGATGTACCAGGGTCAGGTCCTGCCAGGCTGGATCGACTACAACGGCCACATGACGGAAAGCCGGTACTACTTTGTGAACTCGGAAACCGTGGACAATTTCCTGCGGACCATCGGGGCCGGGATGGTTTATGTCGCGGGCGGGCACAGCTTTTACTCGGCCGAAACGCATATCCGCCACCTGGGCGAGGCCAAGCTGGGCGATCAGGTCCGGGGTGAGCTGCAGATCATCTCGGCCGACGAAAAGCGCTTCCGCAGTTTCGTGCGGGTGATGGTCGGGGACACTTGCGTCGCGACGATCGAACAGTTGTGCCTGCACGTGGACATGAAGGCGGGCAAGACGGTTCCGGCCGCAGCCGAGGTCTGGGCCAACCTAAAGGCGATCGCGGCGGCGCATGCAGGGTTGCCTTTGCCCGAAGGTGCCGGTCGCGCCATTGGACAGGCGAGGACATGATGGATTTCGGACTGACCGAAGAACAGGCGATGATCGTCGAGACGACTCGCGCCTTTGTCGAAACCGAGCTTTACCCGCATGAAGCGGCGGTGGAACGATCCGGCGTGCTGCCGCTGGAGCTGATCCGCGAGATCCAGGCAAAGGCCATTGCGGCGGGGCTTTATGCCGCCAACATGCCGGCGGACGTCGGGGGGGCGGGCCTCGATACGCTGTCCTGGCTTCTGTACGAAAAGGAGCTGGGTCGGGCGAACTATGCGCTGCACTGGACCTGTGTGGCGCGGCCGTCGAATATCCTCTTGGCCGGGAATGCGGACCAGCGCGAACGATATCTGATGCCGTGCATTCGTGGGGAGACCTGGGATTGCCTGGCGATGACCGAACCCGG
>JAKQLM010000802.1 GCA_029567145.1 Pseudomonadota bacterium | reverse complement strand
GCACAGGGGCGACCCGATCCGCTCGGCGATGGTGTGGACTATGGCAAGTCCAAGGCCGCTGCCCTCACCTGCGTTGGTGCCGCGCACAAAGCGGCCCGACAGGGCGGCAAGGTCGGCGGGCGAAATCGGAGGGCAGTCGTTTTCGACGGTCAGTTCCCCCTTCTTGTCCAGCACCACCGCGACCGGCCCCTGCCCGTGGCGTAGGGCGTTCTCGATCAGGTTGCGGGCGATGATCGCCACGGCGTCGGGGTCGATGTCAGAGGGGGTCGGCGCATCGGGCAGAGACATCGTCACGCGCCCGGCGTCCGGGCCTTGGGAAAAATCGCCGGCGATGATCCGCAGGATGGGCCGCAGGTCCTGAGGGGCGTCGGTCAGAACTCGCGCGCCCTCTGCCCTTGCGAGCTGCATCAGGCGTTCTGACAGGCGGGTCAGGCGCTTCAGCGTCGCCTCGACCTCTTCCGCCCGGCGCGCGCTTTCGGGATCGGTCGAGGTCTGACGCAGGCGCTGCAGCTGGGCCAGGGCCCCCGCCAGCGGCGTGCGCAATTCGTGCGCGGCATTGGCAGTAAAGCTGCGCTCGGCGGCAAAGGCGGAAGAGAGACGGACAAGCAGCTGGTTCAGCGTGTCGGCGATGGGGCGCAGTTCGGTGGCCATGTCCTCTGTCGGAAGCGGTGACAGGTCCTTTACCCCCCGCCGCGCCAGTTGGGCGCGCAACTGGCCAAGCGGACGCAGGCCGTAGCCAAGGCCATAGAAGATCCCGGCGATGCTGAGGGGGATCATCACGACCAGTGGCAGGGCCAGCGACAGGGCCATCTCGCGCGCCATCTCGCGCCGGTGCGAAAGGGGTTCGGCGATGGTGAGGGCGATGGTGCCGCTTACGGCGGATTCATGGTAGAACTGCTGGTCATCGGCCTGGTGAAACCCGGTTTCAGCAAAGGCAGGAAACCGCGCAGGCTCGGCGCGATGCGAGGTCAGCAGGATGCGGCCCCGATCGTCACGGACAATGTAGGTGAAGTATTCCTCATGTTCGTCCAGCGCCATCACGCGCTGGGTTACCCCTTCCTCTTCACGACCCAGCACATCGACCACGGCCAGCTGCAGGATGCGCTGGCCGGTTTCCTGCAAGGCGGAATCGAAGACCTCGTCCAGTTCCGAACTCAGCAGGCGCGCCGTCACCAGTGCGGTGCCCAGCCATAACAGCGTGACGATCAGCGACAGGGCGGCGGCAGATCGCAGGCGGATCGAGGGGCGCGTCATCCTTGACCCAGCCGGTAGCCAAGCCCGCGTTCGGTCAGGATGACCTTGGCCCCCAGCTTCTTGCGCAGGCGGCTGACGTGCACCTCGATCGTGTTGCTTTCGACCTCGGCGTCGAAGGAATAAAGCCGTTCCTCAAGCTGCGGCTTGGACAGAAGCTGGCCGGGTTTCTGCAGGAAGGCTTCGAACAGCGCCCATTCGCGGGCGGTAAGGGGGATGTTGCGCGCGGCCTTGGTCACCCGGCGGTCAGCAAGGTCGATGGACAGCTCCCCCAGCGTGATCAATGGGTTGGGATTGCCCGAATAGCGCCGCGCGACAGCCCCGATGCGCGCGGAAAGCTCGGACAGATCGAAGGGCTTGACCAGATAGTCATCCGCCCCGGCGTTCAGCCCTTCGATCCGGTCGGACACCTGATCAAGTGCCGTCATGATGATGACCGGCGTCTGGCTGCCTTTGGCCCGCAGCACCCGCAGGAACGGCAATCCTCGGCCGTCGGGCAGCATGAGGTCCAGAAGGATCAGGTCGAAACTGGTGGTCGCAAGGGCATCCGACGCCTCATCCAGCCGCGCGGCCGAATCGACGGAATGACCTTCGCCCTCCGCCTGCTCCCGCAGAGCGGTGGCGATCACGCGGTCATCTTCGATCAACAAGATGCGCATCCGGGCTGTCTCCTTCGGTTCCCCGCATAGCGCGCCAACCTGACGGCCACCTGAAGCAGATATCCGGGCGGCTTCAGGCTGACGTCAGCTTGATGCGGCATAAGGCCTGCAGGACCCGAAGCGGAGTGTCGTCGATGATCGGAATATCAACAAGGCTGATGCTGACCCTCGTTCTGGTCGCCACCCCCGCATTGGCCGGTGACGATTGCGCCGTGCCGATGACCGACTGGCAACCGCGCGAGGCGGTGGTGAAGCTGGCCGAAGAAAACGGCTGGGACCTGCGGCGGATTCGGATCGACGACGGCTGCTACGAGGTGACCGGACGCGATGCGAAAGGCCGTTCCATCGAGGTCAAGCTCGACCCGGCGACGTTGGCGGTGATCGAGATGGAGTTCGAGGATGACCACGACGATGCGCATGCAGACGGCGGCGACGACTGACGCGGACCGACGCGCATTCACCCAGCCCGGAACCCTGACCTATAGGATAGACAAAATGAAACGTGCCTTTGCCGTTTTGCTGATGACCACGGGCCTTTGTGCTGGCTTTGGCGCTGGTTCGGTGGTGCTTGCTGCCGGTCAGGGCCTGCCGCTCCGGCCTGACGCCAGCCCGAAATCCTGGCTTGGCCCGGGCGCGCCGCTGACCCTGATCGACGATGATGGCGATGAGGGCGAAGGCAGCTGGTTCTGGTCGCTGTCGGACGACGATGACGACGACGATGACGTCTGCGAGGAGGACGACGACGATGAGGGCAGCGACGACTGCTCCGTCGGGGCTGCCGGCAATGCCGCCAAGGCAGGCACGGTCCCGCCGCCGCAGAACGGGCTTTTCACCGACGGCGCCGCGCCGGTGGTGACGTCGAACTGATCCCCAGAACTCCCGGAGTATCCAAGATGAAATCCCTGATCGCAGCCCTTGCCCTGTCCACCGCCCTTGTCGCCCCTGGTCTGGCCATGGCGCGACCCGTCACCCTGACCGTCAACATGGCGCAGTATGGCGGGCCGGGGGCTTACGTTGCCATTTACGTCACCGACACCTCGGGGGCCTATGCAGGCAGCTTGTGGATGGCGGGCGGAAAGTCGAAGTATTACAAGCATCTGACCGACTGGGCCCAGTTTACCGGGGGTGACGTCGCTCAGGTGGACGGGATCACCGGGGCGAGTGTCGGCTCGGGGCGAAGCCTTGAGTTGACAATGGATCTGGCGGACGCGCTTTTCGACGCTGGCTACACCCTGCACATCGACGCCGCGGCCGAGGACATGCGCGACAGCCCGAATGAGGTGGCCGTGCCCCTGACCACCGCCGGGGCCGGGACTTCGGTTCCGGGCCGCCGCTACATCGCCGATTTCACCTACGGCTTCTGATCGGACCGTCCCATGCTTCGTCACCTTCACCGTTGGCCCGGCCTTTTGGCCGCTGTGCTGATCCTTGCCTTGGCGCTTAGCGGGGCGGCCCTGTCGCTGTTCCCGGCGATGGAGCGGCTCTCCTCTCCAGCCCAGGTTGGCGGGCAGACTGTTGGCGATCTGGCGGCATTGGTTCTGGCGGCGCATCCGGGGGTAGAGCAGATCCGCCGGTCACCTTCCGGCAAGATCACCGCCTACTGGTTTGATGCTGGCGTGGCAGGGGCAGCGGTGGTCGACCCTGCCACCGGGCTGGACGTTTTCAGTGCCGATCAGGGCGCGGTCCAGAGTTGGCTGACCGACTTCCACCGGTCGCTGCTGCTGGGCGACAGCGGGCGCTACGCCACGGCAGCGGGGGCGCTGGCGCTGCTGGTTCTGGCGCTGTCCGGGGCGATGCTCGTGGCACGGCGGCAGGGCGGCTGGGGGCGCTGGCTTGCGCCGATCAAGGGGCCGTGGACCGGGCGCTGGCATGCAGAACTGGCGCGCGTGGCGGTGTTCGGGCTGGGCCTGACTGCGCTGACCGCGCTCTGGATGACAGCGGCGACCTTCGATCTTCTGCCAGTGGATGAGGCGAACCCTGCCATGCCTGCGGCGGTCAGCGGTCTCACAGGGCTGTCCCCCGCCAAGACGGCAGCGCTGCAAGACAGCCAGGTGGCCGACCTGCGCGATCTGACCTTTCCCTACGCCGGGGATGCGACGGATGTGTTCACGCTGACGACAGGGGCGGGGACCGGATATGTCGATCAGGGCACTGGCGAGCTGCTGGCCTGGCAGGCTCCCGGCCCCTGGACTGTGGTGGGCGAGTGGATCTACCTTTTGCACACCGGCGATGGCGCGGCGGTTTGGGGACTGCTCCTTGGCCTTGCGGCGCTGACGGTGCCGGTTTTGTCAGTGACTGGCGGGCTGATCTGGTGGCGCAATCGGCAAGGCCGCCCACGTCTGGCGGGCCTGGTGGCGGCGTCGGTGGCCGAGACCGTCATCCTCGTCGGCAGCGAAGGCGGCACAACCTGGGGCTTTGCCGCAGCCTTGGCCCGCGCGCTGCAAGGCCACGGGCAGGGCGTGCATTTGGCCGCCCTCTCCGCCTTCGCACCGCCGACGTACAAGCACGCCAAACGCATTGTCGTCTTGACCGCGACTTGGGGGGATGGCGACGCGCCCACCTCGGCCAAGGGTGCGCTGGAGCGGCTGGCGATGGCTGCCCCTTTGGCAGGGGTGCCGCTGGTGGTGCTTGGCTTCGGTGATCGCAGCTTTCCCGCCTTCTGCGCCTTTGCCGAGGCGGTAGAGACGGCCGCGAAAGCCGCAGGCTGGGTCATGCCGATGCCGCTTGACCGGATCGACCGGCAATCACCGCAGGCCTTTGCCCGCTGGTCGCGCACCTATGGCGAGATGATCGGCCTGCCCCTGGACATCACCCACCAACCCCTGCCGCCGCAAAGCACGACCTTGCGCCTTCTGTCGCGCAAGGACTATGGCGAAAGCGTGCAGGCCCCGACGGCAATCTTGCGTTTTGCCGTGCCGAGGGCCGGTCTTTGGCAGCGGATCGTCGGGCGCGGCTTCGGGCGGTTCCAGGCGGGTGATCTGCTTGGGATCGTGCCCGAGGGCGACACCGTGGCCCGACTATACTCGCTGGCCTCGGCCCAGGCCGACGGGGTCATCGAAATCGTCGTACGCAAGCATTCGGGCGGGCTCTGCTCGGGTCAACTGATGGCGTTGAAGCCGGGGGACGTGGTGCAGGGGTTCTTGCGGCCCAACCCCGGCTTCCGGCCGGGCGCGTCAAAAGCGCCGCTGATCCTGATCGGCGCGGGCACCGGGATCGGCCCGCTTGCAGGGTTCCTCCGGGCCAACCGGGATCACCGGCCGATGCACCTTTGGTTCGGCGCGCGTCACCCGCAGGCGGATTACCTTTACGCCGACGACCTTGCCGCATGGCAGGAAGACGGTCGCCTGACCAGCCTTCACACCGCCTTCTCGCGCACGGGACGGCGGCACTATGTGCAGGACGCGCTGCGCAAGGATGCCGACTCGATCCGTCGCCTGATGACGGCAGGCGCGCGGGTCATGGTCTGCGGTGGCCGCGAAATGGCGCAAGGCGTGCGCGATGCGATGACGGACATCCTGCTCCCCCTGGAGCTGTCGCCTGCGGTGCTTAAGTCGGGGGGGCGCTATGCCGAAGACACCTACTGACACCAGGCTGGCGTTTGGTGGTCCGACAATGGGCACCCATTGGTCCGTGCTGATCGACGGACCGGTGTCTGATCCCACCGTGCAATCCTGCCTTCAGGCCGCTGTGGATGAAATCGACTCCCAGATGTCGACCTGGACCCCCGAAAGCACCCTGATGCGCCTGAACCGGGCGCCTTTGGACATCTGGGTCCACCTGCCGGACCGTCTTCTCACCGTGCTGGAGGCTGGACTTGCCATCAGCCGCCAGACCGACGGGGCGTTCGAGATGAACATGGGCGACGCCGTTCGGGCCTGGGGTTTCGGCCCTGACCCCCTTGACCTGCAAGCCATCCGGGCCGCAAACGCCGCGCAGCGGGTTCCGGCCACCACGGCGCTGGAGCTGGACCGGGCCAACGGCCGCGCCCGCAAATCGGCCCCACTGGCGCTTGACCTGTCCGGCATCGCCAAGGGCTACGGGGTGGACCGCCTTGCCGAAACCGCACGCGATCTGGGCCTGGACCACGCACTCTGCACCATCGACGGCGAGGTTCGGGCCATTGGCCCCAGACGTGACGGGCGGCCTTGGGCAGTCGCGATCGAGACGCCAGACGACAGCACCTTGGGCCGACATTCCATTCTGGAACTCGAGGACATGGCTGTAGCCACCTCGGGCGACTATCGGCACTTCGTGACGGTTGGCACAGCGCGACTGTCGCACACGATGGATCCGCGACGCGGCGCTCCCTTGGTGGCGGCCCCGGCCTCGGTCACCGTCCTGTCTCGCTCTTGCATGATGGCCGATGCGATGGCGACGGCGCTGATGGTGATGGGCGACACGAAGGGGCCAGACTTTGCGGCGGATCATGCGATCAGCGCGCTGTTCCTGCTCCGCTCGCCCGGTGAAACGACCGCCGTCGGCACCGGGGCCTTTGCTTGGTCTGGCGACAGCGCTGGACAAGTGGTGTCGCCCGGACCCCCATGACATCTTTCCTTCGGACGGCGGCAGGGCAGTTGCCGGTCTTGGCGGCGGCTGGAGATTGCCACAACCCGGATTGAGGTGTCCGCGCTACGGGCGGAAAACGGACGGCCAGCCGCGCTTTGCCGATCGGTATGGGAGGATCAGACCCTGCCCTTCAACCGCGATCAATGGGAGAGATGCCTTTGACAGGATCCGTATACGGCTCCTCGCGGCAGGTCCGGTCAAAGAACCCGTCCGCCTGCATCGAACCACTTTGCACGGGTCCAATCGACCAAAAGACCGACGCTGTTGCCGGGACTACAGGAGGTATGGCCGGGCAATCTGACCGTCAGATCCGAAGGCTGCCCCGGCACACGGACATAGGCACAGGTTTCGGCACCCAGACGTTCAATCAGTTCGATCTCGCCAATCAGATCGGCACCGGGTTCGGTCGCAATCGCCAAATGCTCGGGCCGGATCCCCAGTTCCGTGACGGCCTCTTTGCCAGACGGAACCGGAACCGGCGTCATGCCAGCGCTTTCGACCAGCTCGCCGCTCACGCGCACCGGAAGGAAATTCATCGACGGCGCCCCAATGAACCCGGCCACAAAACGGTTCGCCGGATTTTCGTACAGGTCCATGGGCGCGCCGATCTGTTCGATCCGCCCATCATTGAACACCACGATACGGTCGGCCAGGGTCATCGCCTCGACCTGGTCGTGGGTGACATAGACCATGGTCGCGCCCAGCCGCTGGTGCAGGCGGGCGATTTCCAGCCGCATCTGCACACGCAGGGCGGCATCAAGGTTGGACAGGGGCTCGTCGAACAGAAAGACCGTGGGATTGCGGATGATCGCCCGGCCAATGGCGACGCGCTGGCGCTGGCCACCCGACAGTTCGCGCGGGTAGCGCGCCAGAAGAGGGGTCAGTTGCAGCGTCTCGGCGACTTCGGCCACGCGCTTTGTGATCATCGCGCGGTCCTGCTTTCGAAGCTGCAGGCCAAAGCCGATGTTGTCGGCAACCGTCATGTGCGGAAACAGCGCGTAGGACTGGAACACCATCGCTATCCCCCGATCCGCCGGTCGCGCGTGGGTCACATCGCGACCATCCAGCGAGATGACGCCCGAGGTCGCGTCCTCAAGCCCGGCGATCATGCGCAGCGTGGTGGACTTGCCGCAGCCGGACGGGCCGACGAAGACGACGAATTCGCCATCCGCGATTGCAAGGGTCAGGCCCTTGATGACCTCGGTCCTGCCGAAGGATTTGCGAAGATCGGAAAGGTGCAGTTGTGCCATGGGTTATCCTTTGACCGCGCCCATGGTCATCCCCTTGATGAAGAAGCGCTGGAAGAACAGAAAGACCAGAAGCGTGGGCAGGCTGGCCACCAGCGACAGCGCCCCCTGCACGCCCCAGGCGACAGAGTATTGTCCCTTGAGGTTGACGATGCCGATCATGATCGTCCGCTTGTCATCGGACTGGGTGAAGATCAGCGGCCAGAGGAAATCGTTCCAGATCCAGGTGAACTGAAGTGTGGCCAACACCGCCAGGGCGGGCAAGGAAAGAGGCAGGACCACGCGGGTCAGGACCTGCCATTCGCTCGCGCCCTCGATGATCGCGGCCTCGCGCAGGGCATTGGGGACGGTCGCGAAGAAGTTGCGCATCATCAGCACGCAGATCGGGATGCCAAGGGCCGAGTGGACGATGATGACCGGCCAAAGCGTGTCGATCAGGCCCAGTCCGTTGAAAAGCCGGAAAAGCGGTACCAGGATCACCTGCGGCGGGAAGAACATGCCCGCGACGATGACAAGAAACAATGTGTCCGAGCCCCGGAATGGCAGCTTGGCAAAGACATAGGCGGCCAAAGCGCCCAGCGTGATCGACAGGGCGGTGGCGGGCAGCGTCACCAGTAGCGTGTTCAGGAAATACTGGTGGACGGCGGGGTTGCCCAACACCTCGGTAAAGTTGCCAAGAAAGACGCTGGAGGGCAGCGACCAAAGCTCGCCCATCGAAATCTCGCGCGTGGTCTTGATCGAGGAGAGGAGCACGCCGACGGTCGGCAACAGGAACAGCACCGCCAGCACGCAGAGCACGGTGAAGATCGTCGCGGGCCAGGGGTTGAAGCGGGTGGCGGGCAGGGGCTCAGCCATAGATCCGGTCCACCTTGCGCAGTTGGCGGAAGTAAAGCCCGATGATCGCCAGCGCGATCAGGAAAAGGACGACCGAGATCGCCGAGCCGTAGCCCATCAGGTATTTCTTGAAGCTTTCGTTGTACATGTGCATGGCCAGCGTGTCCGACGAATTGAACGGCCCGCCTCCGGTCATGATGTAAAGGATGTCGAACCCTTTCAACGAGTTGATGACCGACAGCGCGATGACGACCACGGTCGAGGGCGCCAGAAGCGGCAGCACCACGCGGCGAAACCTTTGCCAGGGCGAGGCGCCTTCGATCTCGCAGACCTCCAGCAGGTCGCCGGGAATGGCTGTCAGGCCAGCAAGGTAGATCACCATGGACAACCCCGTCTGTTGCCAGGACCAGGCCACGATGACGGACCAGAGCGCGCTGTCTGGCTTGGCAAGCCAGGCGTAGTTGAACCGCTCGCCCGTGACTTGCGCGATGATGGTGTTCAGAAGCCCCCAGTCGGGCTGGTAGATCCAGGTCCAGATCTGGCCCACGATCACGGCCGACAGGCAGATCGGCAGGTAGAAGATGCTTTTGAACACCCGCGCGCCGACCACGCGGGCATCCAGCAGCAGCGCCAGCATCAGGCCAAGCGCTGTGGGCAGCACGATCGCCGCCGCCATCCATATCGTCGTGTTGATCGCGGCCTGCAGGAACAGCCGGTCCGTGGCGATCTTTGCAAAGTTGTCAAAGCCGACAAAGCTGTAATCGGGGTCGAAGCCGTTCCAGTTGGTGAAGCTGTAATAGAACGAGCTGACCAGCGGCCAGACCACGAACAGCCC
>JAKQLM010000766.1 GCA_029567145.1 Pseudomonadota bacterium | reverse complement strand
AATCCACCATCACCCCGGCCCCATGCCGGTCAGCCACCGCAGAAGCAATCGCGGCGGTCTGGGCCTTGGTGATCGTCAGCAGCGGGCTTTCGTTCAGATCGTGGTTCCAGATCAGCTTGTAGTTCGCCCCCGAGGAAAACGGCCGCTTGGTCAGGATGATCAACTGCAGCAGCGGCTGCCACTTCCAGCTGGCGTAATCGACCACCCGCTTGTCGGACAGAAACTCGTTCAGATAGCGCCGCATCGACCAGTAGTCATAGCCGTCCGGCGTGCCGAGGTTGGCCAGAAGCACCCCGATCTTCGGCGTCTTTACCGGCGGGTGGTCGGCGGGGGCGTGGGTCAGGCGGCCCTGGCCCGGAGTCTCGTCTGGCATCTGGTCATTCCCGAATGGTCCCTGCGGGACATATAGGCTTGCGCCGTGCGGTCAACCGTCCTTGGGCAAAGGCGTTTCCGGCACCTTCAGCGCATCGGCCAGTCTTTGGCGGGCCGACCCGGGGCGCAGCGGCTGTTGCTGGCTGTCATGCGGGGCCCAGCCGGTCAGGAAGATCAGCTCGAACGTCGCGGGAAGATGGCCGTCAGGGGTGGCGAGTCCCCGGTAGATGCCCGCCGCAGCCGCCAGCACAGCGCGCCGGGTAAAGCTGTGGGTCCGACCGGCCAGGGCGTTCGTTTCTCCCATCGCGCGAAGGTCGGACACCAGCCGCCCGAAATCGCGGTAGTGGACCTCCTGGGTCAGCGTATCGGCGACCGGCAAGGCGAACCCCGCCCGCTGCATCAGCGCCCCCAGGTCGCGGACCTCGCCCATCGGCAGGACGCGCGGCGACAGGCCGCCGGTGACCTGCGATTCCGCCTCGGCCAGGCTGGAGCGCAGTTCGTGCAGCGTCCGTCCGCCTGGAAAGGCCGCGATGAACAGACCATCGGGCCGCAAGGCGCGACGGCATTGCAGCAGCTGACCTAGGGGATCATTCGCCCAGTGCAACGACATGGCGTGGATCACCAGATCATGCGCGGCGGGGGTCAGGGACAGACCGTCGTCATCGGCCACTACTGGCCCAAGTTCTGACCAGATTTCCGGCTGACCGCTGACAACGACGGGCGACGTAAAGGTTCTGTTAACCTCCTTCAGTCTTTCCTGAACATCGGCAGAGGCCAGCCGATGCAGGAACAGCGATCCGTCATGGTCGGGGTGCGACCGGGCGCGCTGGCGGTGGCGCAAAAGCGTGGAACGGTCGGTCAGGACGGGTGGCTGGCTCATGGCGCGGGAAGATGCGGGGGACGGAATGGGAATGCAAGCCGCACTACAGGTGCTTTACCCGCCACAGTGCATCAGCTGCAGCGCGCCCGTGACCAGCGATTTCGGCCTGTGCGCCGATTGCTGGCGCGAGACGCCGTTCATCGCTGGCCTGGTCTGCGACCAGTGCGGCATTCCCTTGCCCGGGTCGGACACCGGCGAACGCGTGCTGTGCGATGACTGCATGACCATCGCCCGCCCCTGGGGGCAAGGTCGCGCGGCGCTGACCTATCGCGACAACGGGCGGCGGCTGGTGTTGGCGCTGAAGCATGGCGACCGGATGGACCTTGCGCGCCCGGCCAGCGGCTGGATGCTGCGGGCCGTCCGGCCGATCCTGCAACCGGGGACGCTGGTGGTGCCAGTGCCCTTGCACTGGATGCGGCTGTTTCGGCGGCGGTTCAACCAGGCGGCGCTTTTGTCGCGCGCGATCGCCAGGGGGGCCGGGCTGGATCACTGTCCCGATGCCTTGGTCCGGCATCGGTCAACCGGCAATCAGGACGGCAAGACCCGCGATGCGCGATTTGCCAACCTTGTCGATGCGTTCTCGGTCCCGCGCAGGCGGGGCCAGCTGATCGAGGATCGCGACATCCTGCTGGTCGATGACGTGATGACCTCGGGCGCGACCTTTGCGGCGGCGACCGAGGCGCTTTTTTCGGCAGGGGCGCGGTCGGTCAACGTCACCTGTCTGGCGCGCGTTGCGAAAGACGACTGATCGCCTATAGTCGGCGCGCAAATGAGGTCCGTGATGCGCTCTGATCCGAAAACAGTCGAGATTTATACCACTCCGGTCTGCCCGTATTGCGCCATGGCCAAGCGGCTTCTGGACCGCAAGGGGGTCAGCTACACGGAAATTGACGTCAGTCGCGACCCAGCCTTGCGTCAGGCGATGATCCAGCGGGCGAATGGTCGGAGGACCGTGCCGCAAATCTTTGTCGGGGCGGTGCACGTCGGCGGCTCGGACGATCTGCACGCGCTGGACCGTGACGGGAAGCTAGACCCGCTGCTGGCCCGGTGATGCGGGCAGCGCTGATCCAGTTGAACGTCTCGGACGATCCGGCGGCCAATCTGGTTGCCACGCTGGGGTTTGTCCGGCAGGCGGTGGCGGCAGGGGCGGGCTTTGTGCTGACCCCGGAACTGACCAACGGGCTGTCGTCCAGCCGCGCGCACCAGCGCAGCGTTTTCCGGCATGAGGCCGACGATCCGACGCTGGCCGCCCTGCGGGCCGAGGCAAAGGCGGCCGGGATCTGGCTGCTGATCGGCTCGCTGGGCCTGCTGACGCAGGATGCGGACGGACGCTTTGCCAACCGCAGTTTCCTTGTCGATCCGCAGGGCGAAATCGCGGCGCGGTATGACAAGATCCACATGTTCGACGTGAATGTGTCAGACACCGAGGTCTACCGCGAAAGCGAAGGCTACAGGCCGGGATCGGCGGCCGTTGTGGCAAAGACCCCGTTTGCCAGGATCGGGATGACGGTCTGCTATGACGTGCGGTTTCCGGCCCTGTACCGGCGGTTGGCGCAGGCCGGGGCGCAGGTGATCACGGTTCCGGCGGCGTTCAACCACATCACCGGGGCGGCCCATTGGGAAACCCTCCTGCGTGCCCGGGCGATAGAGACGGGCTGTTTCGTGCTGGCTCCGGCGCAGACCGGGTTTCATCCAGAGACGCCGGGCAAGGGCCGGCGCACGCATGGGCATTCCCTTGCCATCGCGCCATGGGGCGAGATCCTGGCGGACGCCGGGACGGAACCCGGCGTCACGCTGGTCGATCTGGACCTTGCGCGCGTCGCCGAGGCCCGCCGCCGGGTGCCGTCCTTAAGCCATGACCGGGGCTTTGACGGGCCATGAGCCACGACAAGACCCCGGAACGGACTGATGACATCGCCGTAGCGCTGTTCGGAGAGCTGTTCATGGCCGACCAGCTGGCCCGCAACCGCATTTCCAAGGTCCTGCCCAAAGGGATGGAGCTGTCGCATTTTTCCGTGCTGAACCACCTGGCGCGAATCAATGACGAACGCACACCCGCGCAACTGGCCAAGGCCTTTCACGTCACGCGGGGGGCGATGACCAACACGCTGGCCCGGCTGGAATGGGCGGGGCATGTCCACATCCGCCCCGACTGGGAGGACGCACGGCAGAAATTCGTGGCGATCAGCCCCTCGGGCCGCTCGGCACGGGATTCGGCCGTTGCGGCGGTGGTGCCGTTGATCGGCGAAGTGGTGCAGGCGATCGGGGCGGACCGGGTGCGTGCGTTGCTGACGGTCCTGCGCGAGCTGCGGGTGCGGCTGGAGGATGACGGCATCTGACCGACCATGGCAGGACGGCCATAGATGTTGGGGATAGCTTGGCTGGATGGTCGATAGGTCTTGCCCTGTGGCACCGAACTTCGCATAGACTGTGCAGGACTCCGGGAATGTGAAAACCATGCTGCCATTGCCTCGACTGCTTGCCCTCTTTGCCGTCAGCACCTCGCTGTCCGCCGCGCCTGCCTTGGCCGAGATGACAAAGTCGCTGAACATCAACGGCGCAACCGGCCTGATCGACATGCCGTCGGGCGATGCGCAGGAAGATGCGCGGTTCACCTTCTCGACCGCGCTGGTCGGCCCGATCACCCGGGCGACGATCAGCTTTCAGATCACGGACCGGCTGTCGGGATCGTTCCGGTTCCAGACCTGGCGCGACTGGGACACGCTGTTCCCCGGCGACGCGACCAAGCTTGAGGATAAAAGCCTGGACCTGCGCTATCAGGTCCTGAAGGAAAGCAAATATGTCCCGGCCCTGACCATCGGCCTGACCGACTTTACCGGCTCGGGCAGGTTCTCGTCCGAATACGTCGCCGCGACCAAGACGTTTGGCGACCGGCTGAAGGTGACGGCGGGTCTGGGCTGGGGGCGTCTGGGCAGCTACGGCGGCATCGGCGCGCCCTTTGGCGACCGTCCGCCAGTGGCCACCGGCGACCTTGGCACCCCGAACACCGATCAGTGGTTCCGGGGCGAAGCGGCCCCGTTTGCGGGCGTTGAATACAAGATCAACGACCGCTGGACCTTCAAGGCCGAATACTCGTCCGATGCCTATACGCTGGAAGACGACACGCGCGGGATCATCGAACGCGACAGTCCCTACAACTTTGGTTTCGAGTATCAAAAGGGCGCGAACACCCGCTACGGCGTCTATTCGATGCACGGGACCGAGGTCGGTCTGGTGTTCCACCTGGTCCTTGACCCCAAAAGCCGGGCCACCGGCGGCGTGATGGGGGCGGCTCCCGCTCCGGTCAAGGCGCGTCCGTCGCGCGGGGCCGATCCCGAGGCGTATGACGGTGGCTGGGTCACCCAGCCGGATGCCGGGCCTCTGTTGCGGCAGAACCTGACCAAGCGGCTGGCGGCAGACGGCATCGCCGTGGAAAACCTGGCCTATACGGCAACCACGGTGCAGATCCGCATCCGCAGCGGCCGGATCGACGCCGGTCCGCAGGCCATCGGCCGCACCGCGCGGGCGCTAAGCCATGTGATGCCCGCCTCGGTCGAGGTGTTCGAGATCGTGCCCGTGGTCAACGGCATCGGCGCGTCCAAGATCACCATCCGCCGCAGCGATCTGGAACAGCTGGAATACGCCCCGGACAACGCGACGCTGCTGCGCGACCGGGTCGTGATCAGCGATGCGGGTCCGGTTCCGTCCTATGCCGTGGGCGACGAGGGCCTGTACCCGAAATTCCGCTGGAGCCTGAAGCCAGCCCTGCGCATCAGCGAACCCCTGAAGGGCGACGTTGGTCTGCGGCTGTCGGCCAGCTATGATATCCGGCCCGGTCTGGTGCTTTCCGCCGGGGTCTATGCCCGGCTGTTCGGCAACGTCGACCGTACCGGCAACCCGTCCACCTCGGTCTTGCCGCATGTTCGCACCGATGGTGCGCGCTATGCCAAGTTCGCCGATCCCGGACTGGAGAAGCTGACCCTGGCCTGGTACGCACGTCCGGCCCCGGATTTCTATTCCCGCGTGACGGTCGGCTATCTGGAACGGATGCATGCCGGGGTGTCGGGCGAAGTCCTGTGGAAGCCCGTGGAAAGCCGCTTGGCCCTGGGGGCAGAGCTGAACTACACCAAGCAGCGCGACACTGACGGCGGGCTGGGTTTCGACGAATACGATTATGACATCGTGACTGGCCATGTGTCGGCCTACTATGACTTTGGCAACGGCTTCCTGGGTCAGCTTGACGTGGGCAAGTACCTGGCCGGTGACGTGGGCGCGACGGTTTCGGTTGACCGGGTCTTTGCCAACGGCTGGAAGGTCGGCGCCTTTGCCACGGTCACCGATGTCGACCCCGAGGATTTCGGCCCCAGCGGCTTTGACAAGGGCATCCGCTTCACCATCCCGCTGAACTGGGCGATGGGCACCGAAAGCCGTCAGGGCTTTGGCGCGACCCTGCGGCCCGGAGGCGGCGACGGCGGCGCGCGGGTGGAAGTGGACGGCCGGTTGTACGATTCGATCCGCGAATATCACGGCGACGCGCTGGATCCCGAATGGGGAAGGGTCTGGCGTTGACCATGTCTGCCAAGTGGATGGCCGGGCTGCTTGCCCTGGCAATGCTTGCCGCGTGCGGCAACGACAAGGGCGCGCCGTCTCCGCTGGGACAGGCGGTCGGGTCGGTCGCGAAGGCGACCTTGGGTGGCATCAAGGCGCGGCGTGCGGGCAAGGCCGGGACGGCCCAGGCCCCCGCGCCGGTGACCCGCGCCGATCTTGAAAAATACGGCATCCCGATCTTGCGCGCCGTCATCGCCTCTCGCGGGGCGGATGCGCTGCTGACGATCAGCGACGACAAGGGCGAGGTTGTGACCTGGTCGACGACCGATGGCACCACCTTCAGCCTGCGCAACGGCGTGCTGATCCAGACCCGCGGCATGGGCCCCGACCTGATGTCGGCACAGGTTCCGACATTGGGCATGCTGGGCCAGGCCGGTGGCACGCATCAGCGGATGTATTATTTCCTGGGGCCCGAGGATCAGCCGACCCGGCGGACCTACGACTGCACCATGTCGCTCAAGGGCCGTGAGACGATCACGATTTTTGACCGCAAGCATACCGTCACGCATGTGACCGAAACCTGCGTCCGCCCACAGGGCAAGATCGAGAACGAGTTCTGGCTGGAAGGCGCAACCGTGCGCAAGTCACGGCAATGGGCCAGCGGGCTGACCGGCTACATCGAGTTCGAAAAAGCCGTCGACTGATTCGCGGCGCAGGCCCCCACAACCTGCGGCAGATCGGCAACGGAATCGTCGATTCAGGCGTCCTTCACGCGACAATTCCGGCCAGATCATGCAACTGCGTCCGCTTTTCCTTGGGAAGGCGGCGCAGAATGCTAATCTGATCCTGTTGGAAATCTTGCAGGAGGTACCATGAAGACGTTCGTATCTTTCGTCCTTGCGGCAAGCCTTTCGGCCTCGGCGGCGCTTGCCGGCGGTCCGATTGTCATCATCGATGAGCCGCCACCGGTCGTCGAGGAAAAGCCTTCGTCCTCGGCCGGGCTGCTGCCGCTGCTGCTGATCCCGATCATTCTGTGCGTCGCGCTGTGCGGCGGGGATGATGAGGACGATCCCCCGCCGCCGCCGCCCCCGCCGCCCTGATCCTGACCTTCGAATCCCGCAACGGGATTTCTGGAAACAGCCCGCCCGACCCGGCGGGCTGCTTTCGGTTCAGTAGTCCCGCTCGACGAAGATGCCGATCCCGGTTTCGCCGTCGTCGCCGACACGGCCCTTCAGGGTGACGCCCTTGCGCAGGTCAAGGTTCAGGTTCAACCGCGTCTTGCCGCCCTGTCCGACCTCCAGTTCGGTATAAACGTTCTCGGACAGGTATTTTCCCGCCCGCAACGCGGTAGAGCCGTCCTCGGCGGTGGTCAGGTCCAGATCATCCAGCCCGAACCCGCTGCGCAGCCGGTTCACGATCCCCAACCCGCCGCGACCGGCCAGAGTGGCGACCGCATTGGCCAGTTGCACCGCCTGCAGCGGCGAGATGTTCTGCAATCCGCGCCCGAACAAAAGCTGGGACAGCACCTCTTCCTGCGGCAGATCGGGCGAGGAGCTGAAGGTCACGGTCGGGCTGTCCGCCGGACCTTCGACCGTCACGTAGCTGATGATCCCGTCGTTGGCGGAACTGGCCGACACCAGGATCTGCGGCACAAAGCTGCCTTCCAGCGCCAGCGTGGCGCGGTCCAGGACCAGCCGCTTTCCCAGGATGTCCAGACGTCCGCGCACCAGATCGAACGCACCCGACGGCACGACCGCCGCTGTGGTGCCGGTCAGCCGGATTTCACCGCCCAGTTCGGCATCAATGCCCCGGCCGCGGATGAAGATGCGGTTCGGCGCGGAAATCGTCAGGTCCAGCCGATAGGCCGGTCCACCGGCCGCGCCCCCGCCTGCGCCCGCGTCTCCCAGCAGTCCGGCGCGATCCCGCGTCGCCCGCACGGCTTGCGGCTCATTCCGGTGGCGGATGTCCAGCAGCGCCTCGGCGGTGGAGAAGCCCGAGGCGGGAACCTGAAGCTCGGTCTCGCCCAGGGTCAGATTGCCCGCGATCATCGCGCCCCCGGCCAAAGCTCCGTCAACAGTCAGTGACCCGCCGATCCGCGTGTCGAAAAGCTCGGGGTTGTACAGCCGCAGGTCCTGAAGAGACACGCTCAGATCGGCGTCGAAGGGCGGTGCCAGGCTGACCGGCCCGTCCACGCGCAACTGCCCGCCGGTCGACAAGCGGCTTGTCGCTGCAATCTGTGCCCGCCCGCCGGCGATGTCGGCCATCGCTGCCACATCGACAAGCGCCACGCCCAGCCCGGGGTCGGTGATGCGACCGTCTGCCAGCGTCAACCGACCCGTCAGCGACGACAGCCGGAACGGCCCGCGCAGGGCCAGGTCATAGCGCACGGTCCCGTCCACCGCGCGGGGCGAAATGAACAGGTTTGCCAAGCCGGCCCGACCGCTGCCAGCGATGGACAGGTCAGCCGACCCGAAATCCCCGGCAATCTGGCCGTCGACCCGCGCGTCGATCTGCCCCGGGCCGCGCAGCCCCAGGTCGACCGCATATCCCCCGGTGCCTTGCGTCGCGCTGCCGTCCAGGGTCAGAGGCCCCTGCAGGTCGGGAATGATCAGCCCCAGGTTCGCCAGGCGCCCGGACAGGGTCAGCCTGCGGGTCGTTCCGCTGATCTCGGCTGTCAGGTCGGCTGTCAGTTGCGGATTGGCGATCCGCGCGGCATCCACCAGCAGCGCCCCATCCTTCATCCGCAGCGCTGCCGTCAAGGCGCTTTGACCTGCCAGCAGCCGGTCCGCCTCGGCCAAGCCGATCCGCAGCGACTGGCCGCTGCCGTCCAGGGAGATCACCCCCGCTTCCGGCGTTCCGGTAAAGGTTGCGGCAAGACTGACCGCGCCGCCATAGCCCGGCCCAAGCGGACGAAGGTCGGACAGATCGACCGTTCCACGCAGGTCGGACCCGTCGCTTGCCAACCTGCCGCTGGCGCTGGCGGTCAAAGGCCCCGCCACAAGATCAAGGCCGCGCAGTTCTGTCCCGGATTCGTCCCGCAGGATCGAGGCCGTCAGCCGCGACGGTCCCGCCAGCACCCCGTCCAGTTGCGCAATCCCCAGTCGCAGGTCCTGCCCGGTTACACTCATCTCGGCGTCAATTTCGCCGGTCAGCCCGCCGTAGGACCCGTCAACCGCGATCATAGCCTGCCCGCCCAGCGGACGCCCAACCAGCAACGAAAACCGCTCGATATCGGCCGAGGTGATCTTTAGCCGACCCGAGGTGCGAAACGCATCCTCCAACCCTTCGACCTGCAGCCCGCCGGTCGCCGAATAGCCCGCTCCGGTCACGACGATGTCGCGAATGGTGACGGCACCGCTGCCTTCCATGTGGCCCAGTTTCAGCCCGCCGGTCAGCTCTGGCCCCAAAGCGGCGGCCAGTGCGGGATCGGTTGGTTTCAGCCCCGCCGCGATCAGATTCAGCGTCCCGCCAAGGCTGTTGCCCGCCGGAGTGCGCCCGATCCGGCCCGATCCGTCCAGGGCCAGCCGGTCGATGCTGATCTCGGTCCGGTCCAGTCCCAGAACCGTGGCGGTCGCGGTCCAGTCCAGGCTTTCGCTGCGCGCCGTGCTCAGGTTGAAATCGGCCTGGGTGACCCAGGTCGGAACATCGCCAAACGGCAGAAGCACCGGCTTGCCATCGGGGTCCACCAGCGTGCCGGTCAGGTTCAGCGCTTCGGGCAAGCCATCGGCGGCGATCTGCGCCGAGCCTGACAGGCGAATCGTCCGGGCTTGCAGCAGAATGTCGTCCACCCGCACTGACCCCGAGGCCGACCGGGTCGCATCCAGCGCCAGCGCGACATCGGTGCCAAAGAAATCGACGTGCTCTGGCAAAAGCATCGGCGCAAGGTTGCCCGCCACATCGGCCCGCAGCTGGTAGGCCCCGTCCTGAACGGCGGCGACGGTCACCTTTCCGGCCAGCCGCTCCTCGCCGTCGGTTGCCAGACGCAGGTCGGCGACAAAATCGGTCAGCGGACCCTGGCCGACCAGCGTCGCTTCGGCTGCCGGGGCGCCGGGAATGCCCAGAAGGGTGACCACCAGCCCGCCCGCGGCTTCGGTCGCGCGCAGGTCGATCACCAGGTCCGAGGTGGCGTTGGAATAGCTTGCGTCCAGAATGATCTCTCCGCTGCCTCCCGCATCCTGCCGGATCAGGTCGACATTGGCCTGCCCGTTGCCATCGGCCAGCGTCATGGACGCCTGCAGCGACCCTTCGACCGCCCGGCCGAGCACGGTTGGCCCCAGCACGATCCGATCCGCCGCGATCTTGCCGATCTCGACGCTGACCGGCAGCTCGGGCAGGGAAAAGCCGCTGGCCTCGGGCGAGGGCAGGCCGCCGTCGCCGGTGTCAGGCGCGCGGTCGATGATGATTTCACCTGCCGACAGCTCGCTGACCACCAGCGCGCCGGACAAAAGCGATGACCTGCTCCAGTCCAGCGTGACGTCGTTGATCGTCAGCCAGACCCCGACGTCATCGGCGATGGTCAAGGACTGGATCGTGGCGCGGGAGGACAAGGCACCTTCAAACCCGGTCACCGTCACCACGCGCCCGGCGTCTGACAGGCTGTCCTCCAGGAACGCGGTCAGGTAGCCGCGGTCGTCCTCCTGCCCGAAGGCAGGAGAGGCGATCAGCGCGGTGATGATCAGAACCCGGCGCAGCATCAGAACGATTGCCCCAGGCCGATGTAGACCTGAACCCCGTCACCCGTATCGCCGGAAATTGGGGCGGCCACGTCCAGCCGGATCGGGCCGATCGCGGTGTCATAGCGCAGGCCCAATCCGGCCCCGGCATGGGATTCGGCCAGATCGTTGAAGACCCCGTCGATCCCGACGCTGCCCGCATCGACAAAGCCGACGACGCCGATCTTGTCGGTCACCTTGGCGCGCAGCTCCAGCGATCCGGCGACAAAGAACTTGCCACCGATCAGGAATTGCGGACCGAAGCCCCGGGTGACCGCGATTCCAAGCGACCGATAGGGTTGCCCGCGCACCGTGCCGCCGCCCCCGGAAAAGAACAGCTGATCACGAGGCGTTTCCAGCAGGGTCGGCCCCCAGACACCCCCGGCCTGCACCCGCGCCGCAATGACAAAGCGGCCCGGCTGGCCAAGGCTGCGATAGCCGCGCCCGTCCAGCGTGGCCCGGATACCCGATCCGGTGCTGCCAAAACCCAGGAACGGCTTGGCCGTCACGTCGATGTAGAATCCCCGGGTGGGGTTGTTTGCCACATCGCGCCGATCCCAAGTCAGGCCCAGCGGCAGGGACAGGTTGCGGAACTGGAAGTCCCCGCCCGGATCGCTGCCGTTCTGGTAGGAATAGGTCAGCCCGGCCGATCCGGTCAGCGTGTCGCTGAAGATATGCGAAAAGGTCAGCCCGAATTCCACCGTGTCGGCGGAATAGTCGATCTCGTCCAGGTGGCTGTAGTTCAGGACCAGGCCTGCGGTGGTGTCCGGGGTCAGCGTGGCCGGGCGGTCCAGCGAGACGCCAATGGCATAGTCGATGCCGCTTTGGCCGGACCCGATGTTGGTGATCTCGCCCTCGACCAGCAGGCGTTCCCCTCCGCCCAGAAGGTTGCGGTGCAGCCAGGACCCGGTCAGGGACACACCGTCCAGGCTGGCGACCTCGGCCCCCAGCGAATAGCGGCGGGGTTTCTGTTCCACGATCTGCGCGGTGATCCCCAACAGGTCGGGTGCGGTGATCGCTTCATCTTCGACCAGATTGGCCGATGAAAAGATGCCGGTCCGCCGCAACCGGTTTTCCGCGCGCCGCAGTTCGATCTCGCTGAAGGTCTCGCCTTCCGGCAACCCGGCGATCTTGCGGACCCGGGCCTCGCGCATCCGCTGTTCGCCTTCGATCTCCAACCGACCAAACCGCAGTTTCGGGCCGGGACTGATGCGCAGGCCCACATCCAGCGTCGCCGTGGCGTGGTCGGCGACCACATCTTCGGCCTGCAACTGCGCCTTGGCGTGACCCACATTGCGCCAGGCCAGGATCGAGTTGTCCAGCGCCTCGGTCACCAGCCCGCTTTCCGCGACGGCCCCGCTGCGAAAACCTTGGGGAAGCTCGGTGCCCCTGGCCAGCGGGGCGACAGAGGCGGCGCCGAACTGGAACTCGGGTCCCGGGTCGATGGTGATGATGATGTCCGATATCGCTTGTGGGACCTCCAGCGCGGGGATGTCCGCAGCCTCACGTCCGTCGATCCGGATGGTGATCACGGCAGAGTAATGGCCCCGGGCGTACAGCGCCGCCAGAATCTGCGCATAGTCGGATCGCGCGGCTGCCAGCAGGTCCTGCGGGTTGGCGTCGTCGTCCTCACTCAGACTGCGCAAGGTTGATGCGCCCCTGGCGGCGTCCTGCAGGTCAGCGTCCCCCGCAACCATTTGAATCTGAAAACGCTCCAAGGCCCAGACGGGGTTGGAAAAGGTGGTAAGCGCAAGGGCAATGACACCGGCGCAGGATCGAGCCGTCATGCCACCTTTCGCCATTCGTCCCATCCTTTTGACGCAACCTTTCGACTATCGCAGCTTCACCGGACGGCGGCAATCAGCGCCGACCCGTCTGGGCGACAATGTGATCGGTGCCACCCGCTTGGCACCTGTGCGGCGCCAGACCCTGTCACCGTGTTGTAACGCGCCGGGCCCAAAACGGTTGCGCCACGGTTGCGCCGGACCGGAGATTTGCCATGCAAGATGCCGCCTATGACCTGGACGAAGCCTATCAGATCAACGGACCCGAGGATGCCCAGCGCATGTATGGGGATTGGGCACCGACCTATGACACCAGCTTTGGCGCGGCCTGGGGCTATGTCGCCCCGCGCGAAATCGCGATGATCCTGCGGAAGGAAGTCTCTGCCGGCGCGGAAATCCTGGACATCGGTGCGGGAACCGGCCTGGTCGCCGAACACCTGCGCGGAATGACCGTCGATGCGCTGGATATCACGCCGGAGATGCTGGAGATTGCCCGGCCGAAAGCCCTGTATCGCCGCCTGCTTCTGGGCGACCTGACCCGCGTTCTGGACATTCCCGATGCCAGATACGACGCGGTGATCAGTTGCGGCACGTTTACCCACGGCCATGTCGGCCCCGAATGCTTTCCCGAGCTTTTGCGGATCACCCGCCCGGGGGCGGTCTTTGCCTGCGGCACCATCGGTCCGGTGCTGGATGGTGCCGGCTTCGGCTCGGCTCTTGCGCAGCTGGTGGCGCTGGGCAGAATCACCCCGGTCACCTGGCGCGACATCCCGATCTACGAAGGTGCCGATCACCCGCACAAGGACGACCGCGGCCTGGTGATGGTGTTCCGCCGCACCTAGTCCATTCGCCCTTGCAGATTCGGGGGCGGGCGCGTATATCCCCCTCAACAGCGGTTTCGGGGTCCAAACTCGAAGCTACCGATCCTCGCAAGCGGGCCGCACGGGTCCGCTTTTTCGTTTCCGGGAACTCATGTCCGACCTGATCGCCAAGACAGCCATCGATCGCCGCCTCGCCGACATCATCACTCCGGTGATCGAAGGCCTGGGGTTCGAGCTTGTGCGCGTGCGCCTGATGGGTGGCCGGACGCGGGTCCTGCAGATCATGGCCGACCGTCCCGATGGTGGAATCGGCGTCGATGAATGCGGCGACATCTCTACCGCCGTTTCTGCGGTGCTGGACGTGGAAGACCCGGTCGAGGAAAACTATATCCTTGAAGTCTCCAGCCCCGGCATCGACCGGCCGCTGACCCGGCTGAAGGATTTCGAGATGTGGAAGGGCTGGGAAGCCCGGGTCGAGACGACCGAGCTGATCGACGGCCGCCGCCGTTTCAAGGGGGCGCTGGCCGGGGTCGAAGGCGACGAAGTCCTGATCACGATCGAGGAAGCGGGCGAAGAGCTGACCATCGGGCTGAAGTTCGACTGGCTGTCCGACGCCAAGCTGATCCTGACCGACGAGCTGATCAGCGAAATGCTGCGTCAGAAGAAGGTCGCAGAACCGGCTGAAGGCGAGTTCGACGAGATCGAAGAAATTGATGGGGATGAGGACGAAGAGCCCAGCCCCGAGACGAAACACTGACGGGAGTAAGACCCATGGCAATCACATCCGCCAACCAACTGGAACTTCTGCAGACCGCCGAAGCCGTTGCGCGCGAAAAGATGATCGACCCGGATCTGGTGATTCAGGCGATGGAGGACAGCCTCGCCCGGGCCGCCAAGTCCCGCTACGGCGCGGAAATGGATATCCGCGTGAAGATCGACCGCAAGACCGGTCGCGCGTCCTTCACCCGTGTGCGGACCGTCACCGAAGACGACCTGATCGAGAATCACCACGCCCAGATCACCGTTAAGCAGGCCAAGTCCTTTCTTGCCGACCCGCAGATCGGCGATGAAGTCGTAGATGAGGTCCCCCCCGTCGATCTGGGCCGCATCGCCGCACAATCGGCCAAGCAGGTCATCCTGCAAAAGGTCCGCGAGGCCGAGCGGGACCGCCAGTTCGAGGAATTCAAGGACCGCAAGGGCACGATCATCAACGGCGCCGTCAAGCGCGAGGAATACGGCAACGTCATCGTCGACATCGGGCGTGGCGAAGGCATCCTGCGCCGGAACGAAAAGATCGGCCGCGAAGCCTACCGCATCGGCGACCGCATCCGCTGCTACATCAAGGACGTGCGCCGCGAACCGCGCGGCCCGCAGGTCTTCCTGTCGCGCACCGACCCGCAGTTCATGGCCGAGCTCTTCAAGATGGAAGTGCCGGAAATCTATGACGGCATCATCGAGATCAAGGCCGTCGCCCGTGACCCCGGCTCGCGCGCCAAGATCGCAGTCATCAGCTACGACAACTCCATCGACCCGGTCGGTGCCTGCGTCGGTATGCGCGGCAGCCGTGTTCAGGCCGTGGTGAACGAACTGCAGGGCGAAAAGATCGACATCATCCCGTGGAACCAGGACACCGCGACGTTCCTGGTGAACGCGCTGCAACCTGCCGAAGTGTCGAAAGTCGTGTTCGACGAAGAGGCTGGCAAGATCGAAGTCGTCGTCCCGGATGAACAGCTGTCGCTTGCCATTGGCCGTCGCGGCCAGAACGTCCGTCTGGCTAGCCAGCTGACCGGCCTGGATATCGACATCATGACCGAGGCCGAAGAATCGGCCCGCCGTCAGGCCGAATTCGCCGAGCGTACCAAGCTGTTCATGGACACGCTGGACGTGGACGAGATGATGGCGCAGCTTCTGGTCTCGGAAGGGTTCACCAACCTGGAAGAAGTCGCCTATGTCGATCTGGACGAACTTCTGTCCATCGACGGCTTCGACGAAGGCACCGCTGGGGAACTTCAGGCCCGCGCCCGCGACTATCTGGAAGCGGCCAACGCCAAGGCGATGGAAAACGCCCGCGCCATGGGGGTCGAGGACAGCCTGGTTGAATTCGAAGGCCTGACGCCCCAGATGCTGGAAGCGCTGGCGCAGGACGGCATCAAGACGCTGGAAGACTTCGCCACCTGCGCCGACTGGGAGCTGGCTGGCGGCTGGACCACCGAAAACGGTCAGCGCAAGAAGGACGAAGGTGTCCTGGAAAAGTTCGACATGTCGCTTGAGGAAGCGCAGACGCTGATCATGACCGCCCGCGTGATGCTGGGCTGGGTCGACCCGACCGAACTGCAGCAGCCCGAAGAAGACGCTGCCGAAGACATGGAGGCCGAGGTCTGATTTCAGGCCTCGGAAACCCAAGCGTTGACGCGCGGCGGCCGGGAAAAAGAACAGGACGACCCGGAACGCAAGTGCATTGCGTCCGGGGAAAGTCAGCCCAAGCCGGGCCTGATCCGCTTTTGCGTGGGTCCTGACGGCCAGCTGGTTCCCGACATCGCCGGGAAATTGCCGGGCCGGGGGATTTACGTCAGCGCCGACCGCGATCTGATCGACAAGGCGGTGAAGAAGAACCTGTTCACCCGGGCAGCCCGCCAGCCGGTCAAGCTGCCGGATGGGCTGGCCGATCTGGTCGAACAGCTTTTGCTGCGGCGGGTGGTCGATCTGATCAGCATGGCGCGCAAGGCGGGCGATGCGGTCATGGGCTACGAGAAGGTCAAGGACTGGCTGGTCAAGGGCACGGCGGCGACGCTGATCCAGGCCAGCGACGGGTCGGAACGCGGCAAGACCAAGCTCCACCCGCCCGAAGGCGCACGGGGTTTCATCGGTGTTCTGACGGCGGGGGAAATGGGTTTGGCTTTCGGGCGCGAACGTGCGATACACGCCGCGCTTGCGGCTGGTGGACTCAGAACCCGTGTTGTAGAGGAAGCAGCAAGGCTCGCTGGCTTGCGTGTGCAGGCGGGTGGGCAAGTGGGCGGCGAGACCGCCATGAAGGATACGAAGAACGCATGAGCGATACAGACGGCAAGAAACCTCTTGGCCTCGGGGGCGCCCCCCGTTCCGGACAGGTGAAGCAAAGCTTCAGCCATGGCCGGACCAAGAGCGTCGTGGTCGAAACGAAGCGGAAGCGCGTGGTTGTTCCGACCGCCGCCCCCAAGCCGGGTCCCTCCGGCTCGGGCCAGACGGGCACGCCCACGAACTATGGCGACCCCTCGAAGCGCCCGGCCGGTATCTCCGATGCCGAGATGGACCGCCGGATGGCTGCCCTCCGCGCTGCCAAGGCGCGTGAGGCGGAAGATGCCGTCCGCCGCGCCGAGGAGGACAAGGCCCGCGAAGAAGATCGCGCCCGTCGCCGCGAAGAGATCGAGACCAAGGAACGCGAAGACCGCGAACGCACCGAGGCCCTGCGCCTGAAGGCGGAAGAGGAAGAGCGTGCCGCCAAGGCCGAAGCCGCAGCCAAGGTTGCCGCCGCCGAAGCGCGTCGCGCCGATGTTCTCGGCACGCGCGCCCGGTCGACCACGCCTCCGCCTGCGGCTGCAAAGCCTGCGGAACGGACTGCGACGACCGCCGCCACGCCCGCGACGACCGAAGACGCACGCGGCCCGGCCGGCGCCAAGCCCGGCCTTTCGCCGCGCAAGACCGACCGTGAAAAGGACGACCGCACCGATCGCGGCGCCAAGCGCGCTGGCGGGGATGACGGTCGCCGTGCTGGCAAACTGACCCTCAACGACGCGCTTTCCGGCGAAGGTGGCCGTCAGCGCAGCCTTGCGGCGATGAAACGCAAGCAGGAAAAGGCCCGTGCCAAGGCGCTGGGTCTGGGTCAGAAGGCCGAAAAGCAGGTCCGCGACGTGCAGCTGCCGGAAACCATCGTGGTCAGCGAATTGGCCAACCGGATGGCCGAACGCGCCGCAGACGTGGTCAAGTCGCTCATGAAAATGGGCATGATGGTCACCATGAACGAGGCGATTGACGCCGACACCGCCGAACTGGTGATCGAGGAATTCGGTCACAAGGCGGTCCGCGTGTCTGACGCCGACGTCGAGCAGGTCATCGACACGGTCAAGGATTCCGACGACAACCTGATCCCGCGCCCCGCGATCGTCACGATCATGGGCCACGTCGACCACGGCAAGACCTCGCTTCTGGACGCGATCCGCAAGACCAGCGTTGTGTCTGGCGAAGCGGGCGGGATCACCCAGCACATCGGGGCCTATCAGGTGAAGGCGGCCAACGGCCAGCTGATCACCTTCCTCGACACCCCCGGCCACGCGGCCTTCACCTCCATGCGCTCGCGCGGGGCTCAGGTGACGGACATCGTGGTGCTGGTGGTTGCGGCCGATGACGCCGTGATGCCGCAGACCGTGGAAGCCATCGCCCATGCGAAGGCCGCCAAGGTCCCGATGATCGTGGCGATCAACAAGATCGACAAGCACGAGGCGAATCCGCAAAAGGTGCGGACCGACCTGCTGCAGCACGAAATCGTGGTCGAAGCCATGTCCGGCGACGTTCAGGACGTGGAAGTCTCGGCCAAGACCGGCCTTGGCCTTGATGATCTGCTGGAAGCCATCTCCCTGCAGGCCGAGGTTCTGGAGCTTCGCGCCAACCCGAATCGGGCGGCAAGCGGTGCCGTGATCGAAGCCAAGCTTGACGTGGGCCGGGGTCCGGTCGCGACCGTGCTTGTCCAGAACGGAACCCTGCGCAAGGGCGACATCTTCGTCGTCGGCGAACAGTGGGGCAAGGTCCGCGCGTTGCTGAACGACAAAGGCGAAACGATTGCCGAAGCCGGCCCGTCCGTCCCGGTCGAAGTGCTTGGCCTGTCGGGCACCCCGTCGGCTGGCGACACGCTGAACGTCGTCGAAACCGAGGCGCAGGCCCGTGAAATCGCCGACTACCGGATCAAGACCGCCAAGGACAAGCGCGCTGCGGCTGGTGCTGCGACCACGCTGGAACAGCTGATGGCCAAGGCCAAGGCCGACCAGTCCGTCGCCGAACTGCCGATCCTGATCAAGGCCGACGTGCAAGGCAGCGCCGAAGCGATCGTTCAGGCGATGGAAAAGATCGGCAACGACGAGGTCCGCGTTCGCGTCCTGCATTCCGGCGTGGGTGCGATCACCGATACCGACGTGGGTCTGGCCGAAGCCAGCAAGGCCCCGGTCATCGGCTTCAACGTCCGCGCCAATGCCAGTGCCCGTCAGTCCGCCAACCAGAAAGGGGTCGAGATCCGCTATTACTCGATCATCTACGACCTGGTGGACGACATCAAGAAAGCGGCCTCGGGCCTTCTGAAGGCCGAAGTGCGCGAGCATTTCATCGGCTATGCGACGATCAAGGAAGTCTTCAAGGTCACCGGCGTCGGCCAGGTGGCGGGTTGCCTGGTCACCGAAGGCGTTGCGCGCCGGTCGGCAGGTGTCCGTCTGCTGCGCGACAGTGTCGTGATCCACGAAGGCACCCTGAAGACGCTGAAACGCTTCAAGGACGAGGTGAAGGAAGTCATCTCGGGTCAGGAATGCGGGATGGCGTTCGAGCGTTACGAAGACATCCGTCCCGGCGACGTGATCGAGATCTTCGAGCGCGAGGAAGTCCAGCGCACGCTGGAGTGATCTTGTTCCCAGAACTGAAAGGGCCGGGCAGCAGCCCGGCCTTTTTCATTGTGCCAATCTGGTCAGGCGGCGCGAACGGTGGGGACGGGCGTTCCTGTGAACAGCTTGTCGTCCACGCGGACCACCAGTTTGCCGTCAGACAGGGTACGCACGACAAATCCCTGGATCAACAGGCTGCTCCCGATCTTGATCGTCCGCAACATTATCTTGCCTCCACCCACGACTTGGTAACCACAAGTTGTGCCAGAAAACCTAAACGCCAAGTAGATGTCACGAAGAATTCAAACCTCTTTCGCGACACTGGCCTGCGACCAATTGCCCTTGCCGCTAGCGCAGTTTGATGCCGTTCAGGAACAGCGCATGGTCGCGAAATTCGATCTGCGACACCAGGCTGTCCGGGTCGGCACCGGCCTTGGCAATGAACATCAACCCCATGCGCAGGCCTGTCAGGTCTTCGTCCGGGATCATTCCAGCGCTGGACAGCCGCTCGATCAAGGCATTCACCCCCGTCGCCTTGAACGACACCAGACCCTCGGGGGCCGGAAGGCCGTCAAAGGTGGTAAGGTCGCTTTCGTCAAAGGTCAGCGCCCCGTCGCCTTCGACCGCAATCCCGGCGCCCTTGAACATCAGGCGGGACAGGGTGACATCCACCAGATCCACGGGCGGAAACCGGGCGGGATCGGGCATCCATCCGGGGGCCAACATCTCGGGCTGCAAGGAATATCGTGCAGCGATATCAAGCGCATAGGACAGGGGTTCAGACCCAAGCACGCCCGACGGATCCTCTTTGGCCCACACCTCGGGCGAAATTTCCAGATCGGTCAGATGCGCGGTCAGCCGCGCCTCTTGCGGCTGGGTCAGATCGCCGATCCCAAAGGACAGGCCATAGCCGATGCCTGCGACGCTCATCGCCACTTCGGAAAACTCCAGATCCGGCATGCCACGCGTCATCGTGACCGTCTTGCCAAGGCTGACATCATAGCCGCCCCCCGTGGCGTCCAGCCGCCCTTCGGCGCGACCCGACTCCGACGTCACCTCGACCGTTCCAAGAGTATCCCCCTCTTCGATCGACCCGCGCAGGGCGAACTGGTCGAACGCGAGCGCACCGTTCATCGCCAGCCCGTCGCGCAGCACCCCCAGCAGCACCGGCAGGGGATTGGCGTCGGGCGACATCGCCTGCTCGGCAGCAAAGGCCGAGGGCGGGACCAGACCCGAAAAGCCGCCGGTCACCCCGGACAGGTCAAGCGACATCTCGGCAAACTCCACACCGTCGCCGACCTGCACCAGCACATCGCCATGCAACGTGCCAAGCCGCAGCGACGACTCGGCCACCTTGGTCACCGCCGTCAGGTCCATCTTGTGCGACACCGCCAGGTCCGCGACTGCCAGGTTCAGGTCCAGCCTCTCGTTCACCTCGATCGCAGGCGCGACCTTGTCCAGCGACACCGCCAGGCTGGGGGCGGTCAGGGCAAAGTCGGCGGTCTCTCCCAGCCCGCTGATGACCAGCGAGAACCCGGGGGCCGAGGCGGCAAGCACCAGGAAATCGAAATCCGGGTCGGTTGCCTCTAGGTCAAGCGTCACCGGAAACTCGGGCGGAAGGACGACCGAAACGCTGCCATCCGGCTGTTCCAGCAGGTCGACACGATCCAGCCGCAGCAGCACGCGGTCCCCTGCCGGACCCAGGGGAACGGCCACACCAGTCAGGATCAGCCGGTCGCCCTGGCGACGCCCTGTCGCCGTGATCTCGGCATTCGCCTCGCGGGACAGGCGCTGCGCTTCGGCCCAGACTTCATCCGCAGTCAGGGCGAAGGACGGGCCTGCCGCCTGCAGCAGAACCGCCAGGGCCAGCACGGGACGGCGAGCAAGAACGGGCATTCAGAACCTCCAGTGAATTCGCGCCAAAGCCTGCGGTTGCGCGCCCCGGACGTCAAGTGCCGCCACCCCGACCTTGCACCTGCCGCGCTAAAGCCAGTCGCGCAGGATCGGGATCAGCGGCAGGTCAGCGGGCGGCATCGGATAGTCCCTCAGCGCGTTTGGCTTGACCCAGGCCAGGGTCTGTCCTTCGGTTGCACGGGGGGTCCCCTGCCAACGGCGACAGGCAAACAGCGGCATCAGAAGGTGAAAGTCGTCGTAGCTGTGGCTGGCAAAGGTCAGCGGCGCAAGGCAGCTGGACCAAGTGTCGATGTCCAGTTCTTCCTTCAGCTCGCGGATCAGCGCGGCTTCCGGGGTCTCGCCGGGTTCCACCTTGCCGCCAGGAAATTCCCACAAGCCTGCCAAGGACTTGCCCGGCGGGCGCTGGGCCAGCAGGACGCGGCCATCCACGTCGATCAGTGCGACCGCCGAAACAAGCAGCGTTCTCACGACCGGTAGTCGGCGTTGATCTCGACGTAGCGGGCGGTCAGATCGCAGGTCCAGACCGACCGCTTGCCTTTGCCCAACCCCAGGTCAACGGCGAACACCAGGTCCTGCCCCTGCATGTAGCTGGCCCCGTCTTCCTCGCGGTAGTCCGGATTCCGCCAACCCTTTGTCGCCACCAGATGATCGCCAAAGCGGATGGTCAGCCGGTCCCGATCCGCCGCCGCGCCCGATTTGCCGACTGCCGCGACGATCCGGCCCCAGTTCGGGTCCTGCCCGGCGACAGCGGTCTTGACCAGGGGCGAGTTCGCGATGGAAAAGGCGACCTTGGCCGCGTCTTCATCCGTCGCTGCGCCGGTCACCCGGACTTCGACCAGCTTGGTCGCGCCTTCGCCGTCCCGCACCACCTGCAGCGCAAGGTCGCGCATCACACCGGCAAGGGCTGTCTCGAACGCCTTCAGCGCCGGACCTTTCAACTCGGCGGCAGAAGACTGCCCCGTCGCCGCGATCAACAGGGTGTCCGAGGTCGATGTATCGCTGTCCACGGTGATCGAGTTGAATGTGGCATCCACATTGCGCGACACCATCTTCTGCAACTGGTTCGCGCCGATCTTTGCGTCGGTAAAGATGTAGACCAGCATCGTCGCCATGTCCGGCGCGATCATCCCTGACCCCTTGGCGATGCCGGAAATGTGGATCGTGCCGCCTTCGCCCTGCACCGTCGCGGCAGCGCCCTTGGGGAAGGTATCGGTCGTCATGATCGCCTGCGCGGCCATCTCGACCGCGTCTTCCTGCAGCGCTGCCACCAGATCGGACACCTTGGCGGTGATCCTTTCATGGGGCAATGGCTCGCCGATCACGCCAGTCGAGGACGAGAATACCCGGCTGGACGGAATACCCAGGGCGTCGGCCACGGCCCCGGTGACCGCCGCAACCGCCTGATCACCGACCGACCCGGTAAACGCGTTGGAATTGCCCGAGTTCACGATGATCGCCGCGCCGGCCCCCGCAGGCACCTTCAGTGCCAGCTTGTCCTGACAGTCGCGCACGCAGCCCGACCGGGTCGAGGACCGGGTGAAAACCCCCGCCATCGTGGTCCCGGGGGCAAGCCGCACCAGCATCACATCCTTGCGGTTCTGATAGCGAACCCCAGCCTCGACCGCCGCGAATTCAGCACCCTTGATCGTGGGCAGGGCCGGAAAACTGGCAGGGGCCAGCGGCGAGACCGGCTTCAGCGCCTTTTTAGTCGCCGCCACCACGTCGCCGATGGCCTCGGACACCGCTTCGGCCACCGGGGCCGCCGCCGTCGTCAGCGTGTCCTTCAGCTTGCGGACCTTCTTCTTCAGCGCCTTCGCTTCGGCCTTCCAGTCGGTCTTGCCCATCAAAGCCCCCTATCAGTCGATCAATGCCGAATTCTTCAGGATCGTGGGATCGATCCCCTCGCCCTCGCGGGTGATCGTCGCAGTTTTCGACAGTTCTTCGATCTTGGCGTCAATCGCGGCGTTTTCGATTTCCGCGGCCAGTTCGTCGCGGATGTCGTCCAGCGGAGGATTGGCAGCGTCGCGCGTCTCTTTCACCAGGATCAGGTGATAGCCGAAATCGGACTGCACCGGCCCGGTGACTTCGCCGATCTTGGCAGCGACCACCGCATCCTCGAACGGCTGGACCATTACGCCCAAGCCGAACCAACCCAGATCGCCGCCGTTCGCGCCCGACCCGGTATCGGTCGACTTGGCCTTGGCCAGTTCGGCAAAATCTGCGCCGCCTGCCAGTTCGGTCTTGATCGCTTCGGCTTCTTCGACGGTGTCCACCAGGATGTGCGAGGCACTGAATTCCTTTTGCGGGGCGGCATCCTTGTAGCGCTTGTCATAGGCCGCCTGCAGCGCCTCATCCGTCACGGCGGTTGCCACGATGGCGTCGATCGCAACGCCGGACACATAGCCGCGTGTGTCGTTTTCGACGGTGGCGCTTTGGCGCGGGGACAGGTCGGTGACCGACTGGCGCAGGGTTTCCTGCTGCACAAGCTGGTCAAGGATGCCCTTGAACAGCACGTCATCCGGCAGCGACTGATACTGTTCCGGCAGGCTTTCGCGCAGGGCGATCATGTTGCCCAGGGTGAGCTTGGTGCCATTGACCGTAGCCACGACCGTATCCGCTGTCTCGCCTTCGGCCCAGACCGGGGCGGCCAGCGCCGCCAGAACGGCAAGGCCCGACCAGAATCCCGCATGTTTCGCCATCATCACCACCTCATGATCAGGCCGTCCGGGCCTGCCTCGTTGACTATACCGGGCCTACCCCTTACATCGCGACAGTCGCGTGGAACGGGCTTTCCGGTCTGCTCACTGGCCCTTCTATGGAAGCCGATTGGGTCGGGCAAGCCTTTGGGCCACACGATACCGTAAGTTGGTCACCCCACGGAGAAAACATGCTGGGTCTTGGCGCACTAACGCGGAAGGTGTTCGGTACCCCGAACGACCGCAAGGTGAAATCCGTCCGCCCGCTCGTGGCGCAGATCAACGCGCTGGAGCCGGAGTATCAGGCCTTCACCGATGATCAGATCATCGCCAAGACGCGCGATCTGCAGCAGCGTGTGCAGACGGGCGGCGAAAGTCTGGATGACATCCTGCCCGAAGCCTTTGCCAACTGCCGCGAGGCTGCCCGTCGCGCGCTGGGCCTTCGCGCCTTTGATGTGCAGCTCAAGGGCGCGATCTTCCTGCACCAGGGCAACATCAGCGAAATGCGCACCGGCGAAGGCAAGACCCTGGTCGCCAGCTTTGCCGCCTACCTGAACGCCCTGACCGGGCGCGGCGTGCATGTCGTCACCGTGAACGACTATCTGGCCAAGCGCGACTCGGAATGGATGGGCAAGATCTATGCCCAGCTGGGCCTGACCACCGGCGTCGTCTACTCGCACCAGCCCGATGCCGAGAAACTGGCCGCCTACCGGTCGGACATCACCTATGCCACCAACAACGAGCTTGGCTTCGACTACCTGCGCGACAACATGAAAACCTCGATCGAGGATATGGCCCA
Organism: Pseudomonadota bacterium; assembly: GCA_029567145.1. GTDB lineage: Bacteria > Pseudomonadota > Alphaproteobacteria > Rhodobacterales > Rhodobacteraceae > Tabrizicola. The sequence goes on along the minus strand of JAKQLM010000766.1, from coordinate 2,883 downwards.
GCGCGGCCACGCCTATGCCATCGTGGACGAAGTCGACAGCATCCTGATCGACGAAGCGCGGACCCCGCTGATCATCTCGGGTCCCAGCCAGGACCGTGGCACGCTGTATCAGGCCGTCGATGCCGTGATCCCTGATCTTCAGCCCGACCACTACAAACTGGACGAAAAGGCCCGCAACGTGACCTTCACCGAAGAAGGCAACGAGGCGATCGAGGATATCCTGACCAAGGCCGGCATCCTGCCCGAAGGTCAAAGCCTGTATGACGCCGAAAGCACCACCATCGTGCACCACGTCAACCAGGCCCTGCGGGCGCACAAGCTGTTCATGAAGGACCAGCACTACGTCGTGATGAACGGCGAGGTGATGCTGATCGACGAATTCACCGGTCGCATGATGAAGGGCCGCCGCCTGTCCGACGGGCTCCACCAGGCGATCGAGGCCAAGGAACACGTCCAGATCAAGCCGGAAAACGTCACCTATGCCAGCGTGACCTTCCAGAACTACTTCCGCCTGTATGAAAAGCTGGGCGGCATGACCGGCACGGCCGCGACCGAGGCCGAGGAATTCCGCGAAATCTATGGCCTTGGCGTGGTCGAGGTTCCGACGAATCGACCGGTCCAGCGCATCGACGAACATGATCAGGTCTTCCGCACCGCGCGCGAAAAGTACGACGGCATCCTGAAGTCGATCAAGGAAGCCCACGAAAAGGGCCAGCCGATCCTTGTCGGCACCACCTCGATTGAAAAATCCGAACAGCTTTCTGCCCTGTTGCAGGCGGCTGGCATCCAGCACTCGGTCCTGAACGCCCGCCAGCACGAAATGGAAGCCAAGATCGTCGCCGATGCGGGCAAGCTGGGCGCGGTGACCATCGCCACCAACATGGCCGGTCGCGGCACTGACATCAAACTGGGCGGCAACGTCGAATTCAAGATCATGGAGGCCATCGCCGCCGATCCTGACGGTGACCACGTCGCGCTTCGCACCCGGATCGAAGGCGAACACCGCGACGAGGAAGAGGCCGTCAAGCAGGCCGGGGGACTGTTCGTCCTGGCCACCGAACGCCACGAAAGCCGCCGGATCGACAACCAGCTGCGCGGCCGTTCGGGCCGTCAGGGCGACCCGGGCCGGTCAGCCTTCTTCCTGTCGCTGGAAGATGACCTGATGCGCATCTTCGGATCGGAACGACTGGACGGCATCCTGTCCAAGCTGGGGATGAAGGAAGGCGAATCCATCGTTCACCCCTGGGTCAACAAAAGTCTGGAAAAGGCGCAAGCCAAGGTCGAAGGCCGCAACTTCGACATCCGCAAGCAGCTGTTGAAGTTCGACGACGTGATGAACGACCAGCGCAAGGCCATCTTCGGTCAGCGGATGGAGATTCTCGAATCCGACTCCATCGGCGAAATCGCCGCCGACATGCGCCACCAGATGATCGAAGATCTGGTCGATCTGAACCTGCCTCCGAAAAGCTATCCGGATCAGTGGGACAACGAAGGTCTGGCCGCAGCCTGCCGCGACATGCTGAACATCGACCTTCCCGTTGCCGCCTGGGCAGCCGAAGAAGGCGTTGACCAGCAGGTCCTCAAGCAGCGGATCATCGACTCTTCTGACCAGATGATGATCGAAAAGGCCGCGGCCTTTGGTGCGCCGACCATGGCGAACATAGAAAAGCAGGTGCTGATCCAGGCCATCGACAGCAAGTGGCGCGAACACCTGCAAAGGCTGGACCATCTGCGCTCGGTCGTGAACTTCCGGGGTTACGCCCAGCGCGACCCCTTGAACGAATACAAGACCGAGGCGTTCCAGCTGTTCGAAGGTCTGCTGGAATCGCTGCGCGAAACCGTCACGCAGCAACTGTCGCGCGTGCGCCCGGTGACCAAGGAAGAGCAGGAAGCGATGATGCGCCAGATGCTAGCCGCGCAGCAATCGCGGGTCGAAGGCGCGGTTCAGGTCGGGGCCCCGGCAGCACCCGACGCCCCGACAGCCGACGCTCCTCCCCCCGAACCGGCGCCGACTGCACCCGCGCCGACACGCCTGGCCGGGTTCGACGCGGCTGATCCGACCACCTGGGGCAACCCCGGGCGGAACGACGCGTGCCCCTGCGGCTCGGGCGAGAAGTTCAAGCACTGTCACGGCCGCAGCGCCTGATTCCGACCGGACCGGACGCGGACGGGGACCTTAGCGGTTCCCGTCAATCCATTTCGACATCAGCCCCCGGTCGCGAAAACACTCATCCGGGACGGCACGGCGTTTGATCCGGGCCAGACGCTCGGCAAAGGCCACCTGCTTTGACGTGGGCCGATCCCCGTCAACAGGGCGCAGCTTGGCCTGCGCGTCGATCCACTGGCTAAGACTGTGCCGATCAAGCTGCGCCGTTGCCGGAAGCAGCGTCTGATTCCGCAGCGCCAGGGACCGTGCATAGGCGATCTGGCGCGGCGTGGCCGGAAGGGCAAACGGAACATCTTCCATCGTGAATCCTCCGATCTGTGAACTCCATATATAGAACATAACAGGAACATTTTCAACCTGTCACCCGTGCGCCAGCGTCGAAGGGACGACAGTCGGTCGAAATGATCGGTCAACGCGGAAACATTTCGTAGAAATGCCACCGACTTGCCTGCTTTGGTCACTAATTCGGCATTGGGCGATTCGATCTGGGGCTGCCGGAATGAAACTTCAGGGCATGGTGCTGCGCGTTGTGGCGGTTGTGACCGTCGCGCTTGCGGCCGGCCACCTTGCGCAATTCCTCCGGGCCGATGCCCCCTTGGCCGACCGTCAAGTCCCGCCCACCACTGTCATCATGGCCAGCAACGACCTGTCGGTGCCGCAATCCGCCTCGCTGGACAGCGGCCTTTCGGGGGTCGAGCCTGCTTTGACCGGCATCA
>JAKQLM010000754.1 GCA_029567145.1 Pseudomonadota bacterium | reverse complement strand
ACCTACGTGGCGATGGAAGCGGTGAAAGAGGTGTTCTGACGCCAGCGTAGGGTGGGTGATTCACCCACCTTACGCGGCGCTGCAACTTTCGGGCGCAGGGCTGCGTTGCTGTGGCAAAGGGGGATGCCATGGACCTTGCAGGACGGGTGTTGCTGGCCGCGCTGTTTGTCGCAGGCGCGGTGCAAAAGGCGCTGGACCCCGCGCCCGCGCAGGCGTTGCTGGCGGGGATCGGCTTGCCCGAGGGGCTGGTCTGGCCCGCACTTGCGCTGAACGCGGTGCTGGCGGTGGGGCTTTTGTGGCCCCGGCATGTGCGCCGGGCTGCGCTGATCGCCGCGCTGTATTGTGCGGTGACCAGCGTGTTCCACTTTCAGCCGGACGACGGCTGGCAGATGTCGATCTTCGTCAAGAACTGGGCCATTGCGGGCGGATTGCTGGTGCTTGCCGCCGACCGAAAGACGACCTAGTCCTTCGGCCCGTTCAATCCTTGGGCTTGCCCGGGTTGATCGTCACCTTGGCGTTGGTCGAGGACACCGAAACCGCCGGTTTTGCCGCCTCTTTCTTCGGTTTCTTCACTTCCTTGCGCTTGTTCATGCCCTTGGCCATGGCCGGGTTCCTTCCTCTGGACGGCCCGGTGCGGGCCTGCGCGCCGATTCTAGCGCCATGTCGTCGATATTGCACGGGCATTCGGCCCCGCCATCTTGTCAGGCGGCGGGACCGGGGGCACTCTGCCCGCCAAGCCAGGGGGACCGCCATGAGCCTTGACCGCGCCGAAATCGCCGCCGCTGTCCGACCGCTGAACCAGGCGCGCTCGATGCCGGCGGGGTTCTACACCGACCCCGCGATCTTCAAGGCGGAACGCGAGCAGGTGTTCCTGAAGCACTGGTTCTTCCTGACCCGGGCGGAAGAGGTGCCCCTGCCCGGTGATTATCGCGCGTTCGACAGTCCGGGCGGGCCGATCGTGCTGATCCGCGGCAATGACGGCAGCTTGCGCTGCTTTGCCAATTATTGCCGCCACCGGGGGTCGATCCTGCTGGAAGGTGCGGGCAATGTCGGCGGGCGGATCACCTGCCCCTATCACGCCTGGAGCTATCTGAACGACGGGCGGCTCTATGGCTGCCCGGACATGAAGGACGCCGAAGGCTTCGACAAGGTCGAGAACGGGCTGGTGGCCCTGGATCTGGACGAGTGGGAGGGCTTTGTCTTCGCCCGGTTCAGCAAGGATGGGCCAGGCTTGCGCGCGCATCTGGGGAATTTCCCGGACCGGATGGCCAGCCACTGCCCGGGCGACATGCGCTGCACCTGGCGGATCACGCTGGACGTGGCCTGCAACTGGAAACTGATCCTGGAAAACGCGGTCGAGACCTATCACACCGGGATCGTCCACAAGAACACCGTGGGCGCGCAGCAGTCGCGGACTCTGCCGACCGTGGGGAACTGGATTGCGATTCAGGTGATCTCGGGCCGGTCCATCGCCACGCTGACCGACGAAGTGCCCCCGTTTGATCCAATTGCAGGGCTGGACGAGGACGCGCGGGCAGGAACCTATTTCACCGTGGTCCTGCCGACCGTGCAATTCGCCGTGGCGCAGGATTGCCTGTGGTGGCTGAACACGGTGCCGGTCAGCGAGACCCGCACGATGCTGGAGGTGGGCGGCTGTTTCCCCGCCGACCGCCTGGCGCAGCCCGATTTCGATTGGCGCGCGGCGCCCTATTACGACCGCTGGGAGCGGGTCGCGCGTGAGGATGTGGGCATCCTGGAAAAGCAGCAGCGCGCGTTGGGGTCGGCGCTGTATCGCCCCGGCCCGCTGTCCTGGCGCGATGATATGGTGCAGGCCCTTGGGGTCTGGGTGGTGGATCGGCTGGGGCTGTAGTGTGCCCCCGTTCGCCGGGGGCAGGTCGCTTGGGTCAGGCCAGAACGCTGGCGAGCGTTACCGGCAGGCCGGACCTGGCCGATTGCGTCGCAGCTTCGGCCATGGCAAGGGCGGCGACCCCGTCTGCCAGCGTGACCAGCAGCGCGGACCCCGTGGTGACGGCGGTCACGAAGGCGGCCCATTCGGCGGCATAGGCGGGCATGTAGCGTTCCAGGAAGAAGTAGGTCGGCTTTGCCCCGGTCACGCCTGCGGTCGTCGATTTGACCACGGTGTTTTCCAGCATGTTCTGCGCCTGCAACAGGCCTTGGGAGCCCAGAAGCTCGACCCGCTGGTCGTAGCCATAGACCGCGCGGCGCGAGTTCTTGATCACCGCGATGCGGCCGTCGGCGTAGGTCAGGGTGACGACGGCGGTGTCCACGTCTCCGGCCTGGCCGATGGCGGGATCGACGATGCTGGTCCCCACCGCCGACACCGACAGCGGGGCCGCGCCCATGAGGAAATTCGCCATGTCGAAGTCATGGATCATCATGTCGCGGAAGAGGCCACCCGAGACCTTGATATAGGCCACCGGCGGCGGGGCGGGGTCGAACGAGGTGATCGACAGCAGTTCGGGCTTGCCGATTTCGCCCTTGTCCAGCGCCGCCTTCAACGCCGAAAAGTTCGGATCAAACCGGCGGTTGAAGCCGATCATCACCGGCTTGCCGTTCCGGGCGGCGACGGTCTGGCAGGTCTGCGCGCGGGCCAGCGACAGGTCCACCGGCTTTTCGCACAGGACAGCCTTGCCGGCGCCGGTCGCCCGCTCGATCAGGTCCGAGTGGGTGTCGGTCGAGGTGGCGATGAGAACCGCGTCGATCCTTGGGTCGGCAAGGATCGCGTCGGTGGTGCGTGCCTCGGCCCCGTAGTGCGCGGCCAGTTTGGCGGCGGCGTCAGTGTTGATGTCACTGACGGCGACCAGCGTCGATCCGGGGTGGCTGGTGATGGCGGTGGCATGGACGCCCGCGATGCGGCCTGCGCCAAGAAGGGCTATGTTCAGCATGGGTATTCCTTGAGGTTTAAAGACCAAGACCGGCCTTGAAGCTGCTGAATTCGGCGTCCGCCATCGCGACGTTGTGCTGCGGCTGCGGATAGGCGCCCGTGTTCACATCGGCGATGTATTCGCGGAAGGCGGCGATGCGCTCGGCTTGCAGACGGGCGTATTCGGCGGCGAAGTTGCGGTAGGTTTTCGCGTGGCGGGGTTTGTGGCCGGAGGTTGCACCCAGCACGTCCTCGGCAAAGAGGTATTGCGCGTCGGCCCCGGGCCCTGCCCCCATGCCCAGCATGATCATCGGGGTGTTGCGGCTGATGAGCGCGCCCAGCCGGTCGGGCACGACCTCCAGTTCCGCGCCAAAGCAGCCGATGGCTTCAAGCTGCTTGACGTGATCCCAGACTGCCCGCGCCTCGGTCGCGGTCTTGCCCACGGCACGCCAGCCGGTCCAGGTGATATAGGATGGGATCAGCCCGACATGGGCGACGACCGGCAGGTGGTTGTCGCAAAGGGCTTTCTGGATATCCAGGGACGCTGCGCAGTAGAAGCAGTCGCCCCCCATGGCGGTGAACTTGAAGGCCGCGCGCAGGTAGTCTTCGGCGGTGGCCAGCGTGCCGTAGGGTCCGAAGGGAAGGCCGACCTGCACGAAGCATTTCCCCGCCGCCTCGCGCATTTCTGGGCTGAAGAAACGGGACTCAATCGACAGCATGTCGATCCTCGCCGCGTCCGCCGCTGCGGCTTCGTCCAGCGTGGTGACATACAGCATCGAGATCTTCTGTCCCCGCGCCTTCATCGCACGGATGTCGTGGACCGTGGGGCGGTTGGATTTGTGGACCATGTCTATACCGTAAAGGCCAGGCGGAAGGCTTCGAGGGCGGATTCCTCATCGCCCTTGGCAAAGCTTTCCAGCGCGACTGCCCCGGTGTAGCCCATGGCGTCCAGCGCCCGGGCGACGCCGTGATAGTTGATCTCTCCGGTGCCCGGTTCATGGCGGCCCGGGTTGTCGGCGACCTGCACCTCGCCGATCCAGGGCAGGCACGCCTGACACCAGCGGATCAGGTCACCCTCGCCGATCTGGGTGTGGTAGAGATCAAGGTTGATCTTCAGCTGCGGCCGGTTGACGGCGGAGACGAGCCCCAGCACGGCAGCGGTCGAGCCGAAGGGGCAGCCGGGATGGTCGATGGGGTTCAGGTTTTCCAGACAGAAGACCTGGTCCTCGGCTTCGGCAAGGTCACAGATCCGGTGCAGCGTGTCGCGGGCGCGTTGCTCCATCCCGGGGGCGAAGGCACCGATATGGGGGATGGGCACGCCCATGTCGCCAAGACCGGTGCCGTGCAGGTTCAGCCGGTGGACACCAAGGCGCTTGCCGATCCTGGCAGTTTCGCGCGCCGAGGCCAGCAGCATCTCGCAGCCGTCCGCATCGGTCAGGCGACCCTGCAGATAGCCGTTCATGATGGTGAAGGTGGCCCCCGTCTTTTCCAGCGCGTCAAGGTCCCAGGCGGGCCAGTTCCACAGGCCCACGCCAAAGCCCATTTCCTTGAGACGCGAGGCGCGCCAGGCGATCGGGCGGTCACGCCAGAGCATTTCGGCGCAGGCGGCAAGGTGAAAGGTCATATCTCGATCCAGACTTGGCCATCCGTGACCCGGACGGGGAAGGTTTTCAGGTTGATGCAGGCGGGGGCACGTTTCGCCTCGCCCGTCTTGTAGTCGAACGTGGCGTTGTGTTTGGGGCATTCGACGGTGCCGTCCATGACCAGGCCATCGCAGAGGTGGACATGTTCGTGGCTGCAGATGCCATCCATCGCGTGAAAGGTGTCGTCTTCGCTGCGGATGATGACGAAGGTCTGGCTGCCGTGATCAAAGCGGATCAGGTCGTCAAGGTCGATGTCGGTGGAGGCGCAGGCGCGGGTCCAGGTGGGCATGGTCGCTCTCTCAGGTGGCAGGGGGTGGTGGGTGGCCGTCGTGGGTGGCCATGTAGCCTTCGATCTCGGCTTCCAAGCTGGCCATGCTGGCCCCCCCGGCCATGAGATCGGTGATTTCTTCACGGGTCTTTTCGCCCTTCTTGAAATCGGCGGCAACCGCGCCGCGGATCAGGACGGCGAAGTGGTCGCCCACGGCCATGGCGTGCATCACCTGGTGGGTGATGAAGACCACGGCCAGACCCCGGCGTTTCGCCTCGTTCACGATGCGCAGGACGTGGGTGGCCTGCTTGACGCCCAGGGCTGCGGTGGGTTCGTCCAGGATCAGCACGCGCGCGCCGAAGTGGACGGCCCGGGCGATGGACAGCGACTGACGCTCGCCGCCGGACAGGCCCCCGACCAGACGGTCGCCGTCGGTGATCCGGGTGATGCCCATGTCCTGCACGGCCTTGACCGCGATGGCATTGGCGCGCTTGCGGTCGTAGGTCCGGAACGGTCCCCAGCCTTTTGTGGGTTCGACGCCGACAAAGAACGACCGCCCGATGGACATCAGCGGGAAGGTGCCGCCGAACTGGTGGACGGTGGAAACCCCGGCCTCGGCCGCCGCGCGGGGGGTGGGCAGGTGGACTTCGGCGCCGTCCATCTCGATCTTGCCAGAGCTGGGCTGGTGGACGCCGGACATGATCTTGATCAGCGTCGACTTGCCCGCGCCGTTGTCGCCCAGAAGGCACAGGACTTCGCCCGCGCGGACCTCTAGCGTGATGTCGTGCAGCACGTCGATGGGGCCAAAGCTCTTGTTGACGCCGCAGAGTGCAAGGATGGGGGCGGTCATGCCTTGGGTCCTTTCTTCGGGCTGTAGGACAGGGCCATCTTGCGGAAGGTGTTGTTCATCAGGACCGCGCCCAACAGCAGGACACCGATGATCAGCGAGGACCAGTTCCGGTCAAAGTCGGTGTAGTAGATGCCCTAGGTCACGATGGCGAAGGTGATCGTGCCAAAGAAGATGCCGATGACCGACCCGAAGCCCCCGGTCAGCAGGACACCCCCGACCACGACCGAGATGATGGCGTTGAAGATGAACGACTGCCCGCCCGCGACCTGGGCCGAGTTGTACAGGATCGCCTGACACATGCCGACAAAGGCGGCAGAGGTGGCGGACAGCACAAACAGGATCATCGTCAGCCGGTCGGTCGGGATGCCTGCGTTGCGGGCCGAGACCTTGTCGCCGCCCATGGCGAAGATCCAGTTCCCGAAGGGCGACAGGTGGACGAAGAAGACATAAAGCGCGGTAAGCCCCAGCCACCACAGCACCATCACCTGAAGCTGCCCGCCCAGGATGAAGTCTCCGAACACGGCCTTGGCCGGGCCTTCGACGGTCAGGGCGACGCTGGTGGATTTGGTGATCAGCACGGTCAGGCCCAGGACGATGCCCTGCACGGCGAACAGGCTGCCAAGCGTCACGATCAGCGAGGGGACGGCGGTCTTGACGACCAGTATG
>JAKQLM010000683.1 GCA_029567145.1 Pseudomonadota bacterium | reverse complement strand
CTGAAGCGCATCACGACCGTCATCACCGACGAAGGCATCACCGACCGCGACGCCGCCATGCTGGAGGCAGCCGAGGTCCGACTGATCGTGGCGCGCATCGGCGCTGCGGAACGGATGGAGGGCCGCACTAGCGAAGGCTAGGGCGGAAAAACGGCTCATAAGGGAGGACACCATGGGCATTCTGAAGAAGGCACTGGCCACAGCAGCGGTTGCAACCGCGCTGATGGTGAACGCGGCGGCGGCGCAGGAAAACGTCAAGATCGCTATCGTCGTCAAGGCACTGGGGATCGGTTTCTTTGAAGCCGCTGCCAAGGGCGCAGAAGAGGCGGCGGCTGAACTCGGCGACGTCGAGATCATCTACACCGGCCCGACCGACACCACCGCCGAAGGCCAGATCGAGGTCGTGAACAGCCTGATCGCGCAGGGCGTCAACGCCATCGCCATCTCGGCCAACGACAAGGACGCGCTGGTGCCCACGCTGCAAAAGGCGATGGAACGCGGGATCACCGTCATCTCGTGGGACTCGGGTGTCGCGCCTGAGGGCCGGGCGATGCACCTGAACCCGTCGTCGAACGCGCTGATCGGCAACACGATCATCAAGCTGGCCGCCGACAACATGCCCGATGGTGGCGAAGTGGCGATCCTGTCGGCCTCCGCCACCGCGACGAACCAGAACATCTGGATCGAAGAGGCCAAGAAGGTGCTGCCGAACTATCCGGGCATCACCCTGGTTGACGTGGTCTACGGTGACGACCTGGCCGACAAGTCCTACCGCGAAGCGCAGGGCCTTATCGCCAAGTATCCGAACCTGAAGGCGATCATCGCGCCGACGACCGTGGGCATCCTGGCCGCGTCGCAGGCCGTGACGGACGCGGGCCTGATCGGCAAGGTCAACGTGACCGGCCTGGGTCTTCCGTCCGAAATGGCCGGTGCGGTGGAAAGCGGCGCAACCGTCAGCTTTGCGATCTGGAACCCGATCGACCTGGGCTATGCCGCGACGATGATCAGCTACAACCTGGTTAAAGGGAACGCCACCGCCGCCCCGGACGCCGAAATCGGCATGGGCCGCATGGGCAATGTCAAGCTGGACGCCGCGAACGAAGGCGCGATGTCCGACCCGTTCACCTACGACGCGTCGAACATCGCCGAGTTCAAGTCGATCTTCTGATCACCCTTGGCCGCCGGACGGACGCTCCCCCGTCTGGCGGCCCCTTTTCCCCCGGAACATCCAAATGCAACCCGTCCTCCGCCTGCGCGGCATCGCCAAGTCATTCCCCGGCGTCAAGGCGCTGAGCGGGGTGGAGCTTGACCTTTACCCCGGCCAGGTCACCGCCCTAATCGGCGAGAACGGGGCCGGAAAGTCGACCATCGTCAAGGTCCTGACCGGCATCTACCAGCCTGACGAGGGCACGATTGAATTGAACGGCGCGGCGGTCCGCTTCCCCTCGGCCGATGCCGCCGCCAAGGCGGGCGTGACGGCGATCCATCAGGAAACGGTGCTGTTCGACGACCTGACCGTCGCGGAAAACATCTGGCTTGGCCACGCTCCCCGCACCGCTTGGGGCCTGATCGACCGCAAGGCGACGCGTGACGGTGCGGCGCGGCTTCTGGACAGCATCGGCGCAAAGATCGACCCCTTGGCGCGGCTTGGCGACCTTGGCATCGCCTCGCGCCACATGGTCGCCATCGCCCGCGCCCTGTCGATCGAGGCGCAGGTCGTGGTCTTGGACGAACCCACCGCCGCGCTAAGCCACAAGGAAATCCACGAGCTTTACGAGTTGGTCGAAAAGCTGCGCGCCCAAGGGAAAGCGATCCTCTTCATCAGCCACAAGTTCGACGAGGTCTTTCGCATCGCCGACCGCTACACCGTCTTTCGTGACGGCCAGTTCGTCGGCGCAGGCCTGATGGCCGAAGCGACCGAGGGCCAGCTGGTGCAGATGATGGTCGGCCGCAGCGTTGACCAGATCTTCCCCGCCCGCACCCATCAGCCCGGCGACCCGGTCCTGACCGTCGCGGGATATTCCCACCCCACCGAATTCGCCGACATCGGCTTCACCCTGCGCCGGGGCGAGATCCTCGGCTTTTACGGCCTTGTCGGCGCAGGCCGGTCCGAGGTGATGCAGGCCCTGTTCGGCATCACCAAACCCTCCAAAGGTGCCGTGAAGATCGAAAATCAGGTCCGCGTGATCCGCTCCACCGCCGAGGCGGTGGAGGCTGGCATCGTCTACGTCCCCGAAGACCGGGGCCGCCAGGGCGCGGTCAAGGGTCTGCCGATCTTTCAGAACGTCACGCTGCCGTCGCTCGGCGCGGTCAGCAAGGCCGGGTTCCTGAAACTGGCCGAGGAATTCGCGCTGGCCCGCAGCTACACCCAGCGGCTCGACCTGCGGGCGGCGGCGCTGGATCAGGACGTGGGCCTTCTGTCCGGCGGCAACCAGCAAAAGGTGGTCATCGCCAAATGGCTGGCGACCAAGCCCCGCGTCATCATCCTGGACGAGCCGACCAAGGGCATCGACATCGGCTCCAAGGCCGCCGTTCACGCCTTCATGGCCGAACTCGCCGCGCAGGGGCTGGCGGTGATCATGGTCAGCTCGGAAATCCCCGAGGTTCTTGGCATGTCCGACCGCGTCATCGTGATGCGCGAGGGCCGGATCGTGGACGAAGTGGCCGGAGACCGCATGACCCCCGAAAATCTGGTCCGCGCGGCGGCAGGATTGGCGGTGGCGGCATGACCATCCTGAAGCACCGCGAGGCCCTGCTGGCCCTCGCCATCCTTGCCAGCCTTGCCTTGATCGCCACCCGCTTCCCGGCCTTCATCGCCCCCGCCAGTCTGGCGAACGTCTTCAACGACACCGCGCCGCTGATGATCCTGGTCATCGGCCAGATGATCGTGATCCTGACGAAATGCATCGACCTG
>JAKQLM010000671.1 GCA_029567145.1 Pseudomonadota bacterium | reverse complement strand
CGGATATCCGCAGGTCGCCGCAGACCGAACAGAGCATGTAGGCGTCCACCGCCGAGAGGCCCTGCTGCGCCTGCAGAAGGTCGATCATCCCCGACACCGCGTCCTTGGCCGCCTTCATCAGGTCCGGCCCGATGCCCGTCGTCGCCTCATAGCCCTTGGCGTCCAGATGCCGCGTCACTGGCCCCGGCGTGGTGAAACGCGGGGTCTTCAGCGGTTGGTCCTTAACCAGGTCCAGCGTCAGGACCACGTTCATCGGCGACTCGATCGCCGTTCCGCAGACCTCGCCATCGCCCTGCGCGGCATGGGTGTCACCTACGCTGAACAGGGCGCCGTCAACTTCGACCGGCAGGTAAAGCGTCACACCTGCCGTCAGGTCGCGGATGTCGAGGTTGCCCCCGACACGCCGGGGCGGCACGACAGAGTGCAACCCAGCCTCGGCAGGCGCGTTGCCGATGGTTCCGCTGAAGGGCTTCAGCGGGACGCGGGCCGATTTCCCCCACAGCGCGGGTTCCATGCTGGTTGGGTCATAGGACCACAGGCACAGGGCCGGATCGGTGAACTGGTCGGCAAGAAGGCCAAAGCCGGGGATGTTGGCAGTCCAGCCAAAGCCCTTGCCGTCGAACACCTTCGGAGCGAAGCCTTCAAGCGTCACCTTCAGCACGTCGCCGGGTTTGGCCCCATCGACGTAGATCGGCCCCGAGACCGGGTTGATCTTGCCGAAGTCGAGGTCGACCACGCTTTGCAGGGTCGACGACGGGCCAAGCTGGCCCGCCGAGGAATCATGACAGTGGAACTCGATGGTCGAGCCCGGCGCGACGCGCAGCGCGGGCTGCAGGGAATTGTCCCAGCCGAAATGATGCTGCGCGCCGTGGATCGTATAGTCGCAGGCCTTGCACATTACTGTTTGACCCAGACGTAGTCATAGTTGACCGGGATCGAGACCGGATCGACGTAAAGCGCGTCCTCACCGCCCATCCGTTCCGATTTCATCGTGTAGCGCTCCTCGTTGAAGATCGGGACCCAGGGGGCCTGTTCCATCACGCCGACATAGACATCGGACCACAGCTTCAGCCGGTCGGCGGACTTGGCCGGGTCGAACATGCTGTCAGCCTCGATCGCCTTGGCATCCAGCGCCTCATCGCAGAACTTGGACCAGTTCCAGCCGCCGGGGGCCGCCCCGGCACAGCCCAGGATCGGGCCGTAGAAGTTGGACGGATCGGGGAAGTCCGCAATCCAGGCCATGCCACCCGACCAAATCATCGGCGCCGTGCCCGCACCGCCAGCCTCGATCACGTTGGCCTGGGCCAGGTTCTGGATGTTCGCGGTGATCCCGATGGCCGCA
>JAKQLM010000654.1 GCA_029567145.1 Pseudomonadota bacterium | reverse complement strand
CGGCTTCGGCGAACGCCACAGGGTCGTGGTTCGACATGGCGATATCAAACGCCGTGCCCAGCATGTGCTTCGATGCTGGTGCCCCGCCGACGGCGCGGTTGTGGCTGGGGCTGCGATAGAGCAGTTCGGCGGCGATCAGGGTGTCGAGCCCGAGGGCACGGGCCATAGCGAGCGCCGCGCCCATGTCCCATCCGAGCACGGCGCCGGGGATCACGCGGAGCTGGCCACCAAGGCGGCCAACTAGATCCCAGACCTGCCATCCCTCGGGTGTCTGCGGCCGGTTCAGTCTTGCGGGGCAGTCTGGACAAGGGCCCGTGCAGTATCGGTCGCCACCGCCGAAGGACCAGTCGGCGAGGGCGCGGAGACGTTTTTTTCGGCGTCCAGAATCAAGCCCTTGGCGACATACATGGTCTGGAACGCCTCGAAGACGGGCCAGATTTCCAGCAATGCGTCGATGCCTTCGGGGGGACGGGCACGACATTGCCAGCGCCATCGCCCACTCCTTCCCAATCCAGCACAGCGCGGCGTGCCACGGCCTTGGCCATCACGAGGGCCAGCGCCTCTTGGCTGGCGCCTTCGGGCAGGGACTCGATCGCCGGATCGGCGCGTGCGGAAACCATTAGGGCGGTGGTCAGGGGGCCGACCAGCAGGCGCAAGCCGGGAGCGAGATCCAGCCATTGTGACGTGGAAGTCAGGTTCAATCGGATCATGAATAGTATCCAGCAAGGCCGAACGCCTCGCCGCCTGCGACGAAGCCATCGCCCTGCTACGCGACATAGCCGATCTGGACCGTGATGATGATGGCGATGTGATTATCGGCACGGATGCCGACGGCCACAACGACCTGATGTCGCGCATACGGAGAGGTTGCCGCGCAAGACCATGGTCGAAACATTGTCGCCACCATCATGCGCCAGGGCGTTTCAGGTTCAACTGGAAACAAGAGGGGTCGGAAGGTGCGGTGCAGGCAAGCGAGGGCTAGCGATTTCCGACTCTGGCTGGACCGCCATATTGAACCTGAACCGCTTTGTCGCGCGGGAGAACAGCTTGACCTTTCGACCGGCATAAGCCGTGACACTTGATCGCAGTCGCCCCTTGCGGGGCGGCTGCAAGACCAGCTTTGCAGATCTTCAGCCCCGCGTCGGGCGGCGCGGGGCTGTCTTCGGGCGGGCAAGGATTGGCCAGTAGATCACTGCAAAGCCTGCGAAGGCCGCGATCCACGCGCCTGCGGCCAGATGCAGCAACCACGTTTGCTCCGGAAAACCCCTGGCGGCAAACCGTGCCAGCACGGCGACGATCAGTGCAACATAAAGTGCCGTGATCGGGCTTGTCGCATGCAGCGGCCGCCCGGCGTGGCCAAGGCTGGCGCGGGTCATCACCGCCAGCGTCATCAGCCCGACCGCTCCCGCCATCCATACATGTTGTGCGGCAGGGCCCAACCCTGGTACACACAGTCCTGCCGCCACGGCAAAGAACCCCAGGGGCACAAACGCATAGCCTGCATGCAGCACCCAAACCAGAGCCTCGGCACCGGTATGACGGCCGGACCAGCGCGACAGCCGCCAGAACTGAGCCACCCCTGCCAAACCGCAAAGCAATGACGTTGCTCCATGCCCGGGCCAGATCACCCAGACGCCAAGCGCCACAAGCGTCAACGCCAGTACAACGCTTTCGACACGGCCAAATGGCATCGGTCGGGCCAGGTGGCGGCGTTGTGCCAACCAGTTGCGGGTAAAGCTCGGCACGATGCGCCCACCGATCAGTGAGATCAGCATCACCGCAACCGCTGGCCCCAGCCGCAACCCGACGCCGCCCGCCGGGTACCCGCCCTGTGCTGCGTCAATGTGATAGAGAGCATTGGCCAGTATCAGCCCCAACGCCAGCGCCAGCACGGGCAGGTTCTTCCAGTTGCGGCCAGCCACAATCTCGCGCGCCAGAACGGCCCTCAGCGCCAGCGGAAAGGCCAGATCAACTGCCATCACCGCCCCCACGGCAGCAGCACCGAGATGGCCACCGCCGCCCGGCCCGCCGCCCACAACGCCACCAACGCGGCCAGCGGCCAGCCGACAATCGGTAGCCGCCCGGTTCAATTCGGCACAGCGGTCAACAGAAACCCTGCCAGAACTGCGCCAAGATAGCCAAACAGGAACTCGTGCGCATGCCATGATACCGGATCAAAGGCCGTCGGTAGGACATCCCGCCCGGTTAGCATCAGCACCCAAAGCGCCATCGCCAATGCGGCCCAAATACCGGCAAGCAGGAAAAACGGGCGGAAGCCAAAGCTCAGGATCGCGGGGCCCTTCCATGCGCGGATCTTTTCGGCGGAGGTTGTCATGGGCAGTCCTTTGGAAAGTGAGGGCCGGTTTCGGTCACGATGACCTGCATGGCGATGTCGTGGGGTTGCGGAAAGATCGTGGCGATCCGCGCGGTGCAAAGCCCGATGCCGGTGGACAGCGGGCGCGGGGTCAGGGCCGCCAACGTGCGGTCAAAATAACCACCGCCGTAGCCCAGCCGATACCCAGCTGCATCCCAGCCGACGACAGGCTACAAGGTGATGTCGAGCACAACCGTCGGGCCTTCGGCTGGCACCGGGATATTCCAGAACCCGCGTTCCATCCGCGTCTCGGGCGTCCATATCCGAAAGATCAGTGGCGCGGCGCGGGTGGCCACGATGGGCAAAGCTGCCCGGGTGCCGCGCGCCGCCAGCCCTGCCAGCCAGAACCGCAGATCAAGCTCGGCTTTGATCGGCCACCACGCGGAAATTGTCAGGCCGTCCAGCGTTGTGAATCGGTCCGTCAGCAGGCGGTCAAGGTGATCGGCAATGGCGCGTGCCGCAGCTGGCCGTGCTTGCATGGGCAGCGCTGCCCGCGCGGTAAGCAGGTGCGCGCGTGTGGCGCGACGCCACCGCCCCACATCGCTTGCCTGCTGTGGATCAACGGCCAGCGGGTCGAAATAGCCCGGGTCAATTTCATGCGCGAGACAGGGCAGTGAGGCATAGTGCCGGGCGGGGGTGTCGTCTTTTGTCATCTCGGGTTCGCACGAATCTTTGTAGATTTCATGGCTTGGAAGGCAGACATTCCGGACGGACCTTGAAACAGGGCTTGCAACAGAGATAGGCCTGATGAATAGGTATTGAAAATGTTAATTCCAGCAACGATGGGCCGATGCGTCTTACCAAGTTCACGGATTTCGGCCTTCGCGCGCTGATGCGGATGGCTTCGCTGCCCGATAGAGCGTTTTCCACCGCTGAGTTGTCGCAGGAGTTTGCCCTGTCGCGCCATCACCTGACCAAGATCATCGCGGCGCTGTCGCAAGCGGGAATCGTTGTCACCCAGCGCGGTGGTGGCGGCGGCGCGATGCTGGCACGCCCGGCTGATCAGATCAGGCTGGGCGATGTGGTGCGGGTGCTGGAGGCCGGTCAGATTCTGGTTGACTGTTTTGCGGGGTCCGGCGGCGGGTGTTCGATCACGGCCACCTGCCGCCTGAAAGCCCGGCTGCAAAGCGCTGAACGGGCCTTCCTTGCGGATATGGACCGCTCAACCCTGGCTGATATCGCCCTGCCTGCGGCTGCAGCCTAATTCTGCAACGCCTGGATGATGCGTTCGGGCAACAGCGGCAGATCGGTCAGCCGGGTTCCAAGCGCGGCATTCACCGCGTTGACCAGCGCCGGAGCCACCGCAACAGTGGCGATCTCGCCTACAGCTTTTGCCCCAAAGGGGCCGGTCGGCTCAACCTTTTCCACCAGAAGCGCGCGAATGGGCGGCATTTCCGGGGCATTGGCCAGCGTATAGCGCGCAAAGCTGTCACCGCGCAGACGGCCCGTGCCGGGATCAACCGCCACATCCTCGTACAGTGCATAGCCAAGGCCAATCTGGATGCCGCCGTGAATCTGGCCTTCCACCAGCATCGGATTGATGGCCCGCCCGATGTCATGGGCGGCAAGATATTCGGTCACCTGCACCCGCCCGGTCAGGGTATCAACCTCGACTTCGGCAAAATGCGCGGCAAACGAGCCGGGGTTGGCCGTGGCGCGATGGGTTTGAGTGGCGATGGGCAGCGCGGTGTTGCGCGCCGCCAGCCATGTGGCCAGATCGGCCAAGCTTATGCGCGTCCGGGCCGATTGCACACCGCCTCGCTGCAACGTCAGATCCTGTGGCGCGGCGTTCAGCGCAAGTGCTGCCACATCGCGGATTGCCAGATCCAGCGCCAAGGCTGCCTTGCGCACGGCCTCGCCGACGATATAGGTCATCCGGCTGGCGCGGGTTCCCAGATCATAGGCGCAGGTATCGGTATCGGCGGGGGTCACGCGGATAGCTTGCAGCCCCAGGCCCAGCACCTCGGCCGCGATCTGGGCCAGCGTCGTATCCGAACCGCAGCCCAGATCATGCAGCGCACAGCTCAGCAAGACACCCCCATCGGCTTGCAGGCCAAGCGTTGCAGTGGTGGATTCGTCTTCGCCGGGAAAACAGCCGTTGATATGGGTTGCCGCCGCCATGCCGACGCCGCGCCGAAAGCGGCCCGCGCCGGGTGCCAGCCTGGCGCGCGTCTCCCATCCAAAGGCTTTGGCCCCGCGCCGCAAGCAATCGGCGCCGCGCGCGTTGCCAAGGTTCAAGCCCTGCCAAGGGTCAATCGCGCCCGGCCCCACGATGTTGCGCAGCCGCAGCGCAACCGGATCAAACCCGGCATCGCGCGCCGCAAGATCAAGGGCAATCTCGCCCAAGGCATGGATCTGGGGCGAGCCATAGCCGCGAAAAGCCCCGGTCGGCAGCGTGTTGGTATAGACGGCGCGGGCGCGATAGCGTTCGGCGGGCACATCATAAAGCCGCACCATGCGTTGCAGCATGGACCCCGGCAGATAGGCGCCTCCGGTGCAATATGCGCCGATATCAACGGTCACCTCCACATCGCGCCCCAGAATGCGCCCGTCGGCGGCAAGCGCGATGCGCATGCGCCCTTCCGTCGCGGACCTTGTGCGTGTGGCGGTAAAGGTTTCGTGCCGCGACAACTGCAATTGCACCACGCGCCCGGTTTGCATGGCCAGAAAGGCGCAGATCGGATCAAGGATCGGCTCGGCCTTGCCACCGAAAGAGCCACCTATCGGGGATTTGGTCACATGCAGCCGATCCGCCGCAATGCCCAACGCCTGTGCGACGACCGCCTGCACCGCAAAAACGCTTTGGCAGGGCGAATGGATCGCGATACGGTCATTTGCCTCGGGCCAGGCGCGGCACACGTGCGTTTCAATCGCGCAATGATGGCTGCGCGGCGTCGTCACACGGGTTTCCGAAATATGGCTTGCCAGTGCGAAGGCGGCGGCAACATCGCCATGATCCAGCGCGGCCTTGGCAACCGGGTTCAGGTAGGTCGGCTGCCTGTCGGCATCAACCGTCGGCCCGGCATGGGCCCGAGCGCCGTCAGGGGACAGGATTGCGGGCAGGACGTCATAGGTCACGACCAGCAGCCCGGCCGCCGCCCGGGCGGTGGCCTCGGTATCGGCCAGCACCACGGCGACCCGGTCGCCAACATGGCGCACCACGGCTGGAAACATCCGCTCGTCGGCAAGCAACTGTTGCCCGGCAAGCCAGATCGCGCTGTTATAGCCGTTTTGCGGGGTTGTCTGGTGCCACCAGACCCCAATCACGCCCGCCATGGCAAGGGCTTTGTCGGCATCAAGCAATAGAACGCGGGCATGCGGGTGCGGCGAAAACAACAGCGCCGCATGGGCCAACCCTGCCACCGCATCATCGGCGGCAAAGCGCATCTGTCCGGTCACTTTTTCCACGCCGTCAATCTGCGCAAGACGTTTGCCGACTTGTCCCATCACATTACCCCATCGAACAACGGATCACGGTTTGACAGCTTCAGCAGCCGGGCGATCAGATCAATCCCCAGCCCGCGGATTGCCTGCCGTTTCCAGCCCTGCGAGGCGCGCCCTGGGATGGCTGCATCGACTTCGGCGCTGAGGACATCCAGAAAGGCGCGCAGACCGTCGGCATCCTGCCCCCGCGCGCCTAGAACCGACGCGGCGTGCAAAAGCGGGATCGGGCGGGGCGCCAGCGCACCGGCCACGATCCTGGGTTCCACGATCTGGCGATCCTGCACCTGCGCCGTAACCGCAAGGTTCAGCCGGGCAATGGTCAGGTCCCGACGCGGGCCAAGTTTGACAAAGGCGCTGTCGGGGCCATAACCTTCGGCGGGCAGGATAACCGTGGTGATCAGCATCCCGGACCCGGCCTGATAGTCTTGCAGGCTGATCTCGCATTCTGCACCGCCTTGGGTCAGCCCGGCAATCCGTGCACCTGCCAGTAGCAAAGGCGGGATCAGGTCAGCCGCTGCGGCCGCATTGGCGATATTGCCGGCCAAAGTGGCTCGGTTGCGGATCTGCACCGACCCACATTCGGCTGCCGCCTGCACCAACGCCGGATAACGCAGTGCAAGCCCTGCATGGCGCTCGATTTCTGCGACGGTTGTGGCGGCGCCGATGCGGATGTCTGGGCCCGTGGTGTCGATACCACGCAATGCAGGCAGGGCGGTCAGATCAACCAGCCGCCCCGCATCGGGCAGGGCACGGCTGCCGACAAGCAGGTCGGTGCCCCCGGCAATCAGGTGCACGGGGTCCGCTCCGCGCAGCACCGCGACCAGCTCTGCCAGACTGGTGGGGCGGCAGACGTTCAGCAGGGTCATGCACCCGCCTCCATAGCATTGGACAGGTCCGCCAGTCGTCTTACCGCTTCGCTTTCCACCGCATCGACGATCAAGGCAAAGCCGGTGCAGCGACAGATATTTCCCGCCAGCGCATGACGGATAGCGGCACGATCCCCGTCGGGATTGGCGCGCAGATGGCCTTCGGCGGCCATCACCATGCCGGGCGTGCAATAGCCGCATTGCACCGCGCCATAGGTCAGGAAGGCCTGTTGCAAACCCGACAGCCCCCCGCCTTGGGTCAATCCCTCGATCGTGGTGATCCGCACGCCTTCAGCCTGAAACCCCAGCATCAGGCAGGATGCCACCGGGTGATCATCGACCAGAACGGTGCAGGCCCCGCACTCGCCCTCGCAGCAACCTTCCTTGAGGCCGGTCAAACCCAACCGGTCGCGCAAGATGTGGCTCAGCCGGTCAAGCGGATCGGCAATGACCGAAACTTCGCGACCGTTCACCCAAAGGGTGAGCCGGTCGCGCGGTATGGCGTCGGGGGTCATGGCGCGGATTTCGGCAGCGGCTGTGACAGGCTGCGATAGGCCGTCCAATCTTCGATTTCGGGATAGAACTGGTGCCGCCATGCCCGCACGCGCGGGTTCATCTTGCGCCGCCATAGCGGCGGGATCATCGCCATAGCGGTCATCAACGGATAGCCATGCGTCAGGCGCGACACCACCTCCGCCGGATAGCTTTGCAGCAACGGAAAGCGTCGAGTGGGGTGGCAGTGGTGGTCGGCGTGGCGTTGCAGGTTGATCAGCAGCAGGTTTGACACCCCATAGACCGAATCCCACGAGTGATGCGGCTGCACCGTTTCATAGCGATTATCGCCCAGATATTTCCGCGTCAGGCCGTAATGCTCGACATAGTTGGTCAGTTCCAGCTGCCACACCGCGACAAAGGCCTGAAACGCGAACAGGCCAATCCCGAGCCAGCCGCCCACCGCGAAGGCCAGCGCCAGGGCCACACTGGCAAGGGCCAGATATTTCCACATCGGATTGCGCCAATGCCAGCCGGACAAGCGGCGGCGTGCCAGCATCGCCGCTTCGGCACGCCAGGCGGACCCCAGCCCCTGGCGCAGCACGCGCGGGAAATAGCGGTGGAAGCCTTCGTTATAGCGCGCCGTCACTGTGTCGCGCCCGGTGCCGACGTAAGGGTGATGCACGATCATGTGCTCGGTGCGGAAATGGCAGTAAAGCACCATCGCCAGCAGAAGATCGCCCAAAATCGGTTCATACCGGTTGGTTTTGTGAAACAACTCATGGGCATAGACAATGCCAACCGTTCCGGTGGTAACACCGATCCCAAACATGATGCCGATGACCTCAAGGGCGGAATGATCGGCGCCGTGGGTCAGATACCAGATGGTGCCGTAGAGCAGGGCGGCTTGCAGCGGCATCCAGATCCAGGTCAGCAGCTGGAACCAGATCAGATCGGCCTCGGGCGTGTTCAGATCGGCGTTTGACGGGTCGGGGCCAAGCAGGATATCCAGCAGGGTCATCAGAACCCAGCCGTAGAACGGGATCAAGAGGATCGTCCAGCCGCCCTGCATCACGGCCAGAACGACCAGTGGCGCAAAGCTGAGGGTGATCCAGTAAGGGGCGGCGCGCAGCGGTTTGCGGCCAGCGGGGCGGGTTGCGGTGCTCATCTTTCCACCTTGTCCTGTTCAAGAGGGGGGTTGCGCGGGGTCAGGCGCAGCCAGATGCCGTCCTTCGCCCGCACGGTCAGATGCGCTGCCGGAACCGGGTCAATCCCCGGCACGCGCTCCAGTTTGAAGGCGCGCACCAGCATTGCCAGCAGCAAAGTGCCTTCGGCCATGGCAAAGGCACTGCCGGGGCACACCCGCGCGCCCGCCGAGAACGGGATATAGGCCGAACGCAGTCCGGCGCGGCCATTCGGCGTGTCAAAGCGGTCGGGCTGAAAGGCGTCTGGGTCATCCCAGATCCGCTCATGGCGGTGCAGGTGCCAGGGGCTGATGATCACCTGCGCGCCCTTGGGAAGTTCGCGGTCGCGGAAGGTTTCGGGGCAGCGCGCCTCGCGCACGAACATCGGCACCGGCGGATAAAGCCGCATCGCTTCGCGGAACACCGCACGGGTGGTCGGAAGCTTTGACAGGGTCGAGAAGTAGATCTTCTCGGGGTCAAAGGCTTCCAGCGCCTCAACGGCGACCTTGTCTTGCCAGTCGGGATACAGCGCCAGCAGATACAGCGCCCAAGCCAGCGCCGAAGCCGAGGTTTCATGCCCGGCCAGAAAGAAGATCGCCACCTGATCGACCATTTCGGCGTTGGAAAACGCCTGCCCGGTGTCTGGGTCAGCGGTGGTCATGATCTTGGTCGCCAGATCATCGGGGGCGGTGCCTGCGGCGATTTGCGCCGCGCGCGCCGTTGTCAGCTGTTCGATCAGGCCCCGGATGGTTCGCGCCGTGGCCCGCGTGCGGCGCGAGTGAAACCGGGGAAGCCAGCCGGGCAGCGGCAGCAACGCCCCGATATTCACCAAAGGCCGCGCAAGTTGATGGGCGCGGAAGGTCTTGAACACCGCAGCGGCGGTTTCATTCTCGATCGGAATCGAAAACAGGGTGCGAAAGATAACGTCTGCCGCCAGGTGGCTGGTTTCCGCCTCGATTTCGACCGGGCGGCCATCGGCCACCGCCTGCAGCCGGGCGCAGGCGGCAACGGCCGCATCCCACATCGCCGGAAACACCTCGCGCAGGCGCCCGCCTTCGAAGGCCGGGTCGATGATGCGGCGCTGACGCTCCCAAGTGGCGCCATTGGTGATGAAGACCGACTCGCGCAGCAGGGGCTTCAGCCCCTCGCGGACACGGTCGGATTTCGGGAAATCCATCGGCCGCCGTTTCAGTACCAGATCGACAAGCTGCGGATCGTTGCACAAGAATGACTGAAAGAACGGAGTGCGGAATTCCGCCATCCAGGCGTGGTACAACCGCGCAGGCTGGGCCGACAGGATGTCGTGGCGAAACAGCTTCAGATAGCCCAGCAGCGACACGTTTTCCTGTCGTGAACCCGGCTTTGGTGGCAGATCGCGCGCTGGCGCTTTCATCGGGCAGGCAGGGTCAGCCGTCATCGTGACGCTCCATTGACTTGGGGAAGTTCGGCCTTGGCAAGGCTTCGTAACTGCCTGATCTGGTCCTCACAGCCAGACCGTCGGCAAGATCACCGGGCCAAGCCCTGCGGCGCGCAACCGGTCGGCCACGGCCTCGGTGCGGTCTTGCGGCATCGAGGGCGCATCGGCGGCCGCCCCCGCCGCGCCTTGGGGATGAAAGGCGTTCAGCCGCAGAGGCAGCGGGCCGCCAAGGTCGTGGCAGAACCGGATCAGGTGGTTGATTTCGGCGTCGCTGTCGGTCTGCCCGGGGATCAGCAGAAAGCGCAACTCATGCAGTTTTCCGGCGGCGTGGACCAGTCTGGCGCTGGCAAGGCTGCGGGCGTTGCTGCGCCCGGTCATGGCCAGATGCAGCGCGGGATCAAAGGCCTTGATGTCCAGCATCACGCCATCGGTTTGCGGCAGCAGCGCCGCCCAGCCTTGTGCGCCAAGGTTGCCATTGCTGTCGATGAAACAGGTCAGCCCGGCCAGTGCCGGATCGGCGTGAATGGCGGAAAACAGCGCGCGGATGAACCCGCCTTGCAGCGTCGGCTCGCCCCCCGACACGGTGAGGCCCGACAGAAAGGCCCTGTTTTGGTGCAGCCGCGCCAGAATATCGGCCACGCCGTAAGACAGGGCCATCGGGCTGGCGCTGATCGGGCAGGCGCGCAGACAGGCATCGCATTGCGTGCAAAATGCGGGATCAAACACCATCCGCCCGGCGACCAAGGTCAGCGCCCCCGTCGGGCAGGCGGGCAGGCAATCACCGCAATCGTTGCATTGGCCGATGGTGTGGGGGTTGTGGCAGGCCGCGCAGGCAAAGTTGCAGCCCTGCAGGAACAGGACCATCCGGTTGCCCGGACCATCGACGCAAGACCAGGGCAGGATCCTACTGATCCGCGCCAGCGCCAAGTTCATGCGCCACCACCCTTGGTTTGCGGGCCAAAATCGCCGTCTTGCTGGCCGCCTCGGCCCCCAGCGCCGTGGTGTTGGTGCGCGCGCCCTTGTCGGCGTTATAGCGCGCCACATCCGACAGCCGAATCATGTAGCCCGTCACCCGCACCAGGTCATTGCCGCCGACATTGGCAGTGAACTCGCGCAGGCCAGAGGCGAAAGCGCCTTTGCACAGATCCAGAACCGCCGCCGGATTGGCCTTGACGGTCGCGTCCAGGGTCAGGATTTCAGAGATCCCCGAAGCATAATATTGGTGATGCGGCGCCAGCGCCTGCACATGGCTGACCGGATCAGGTTCATGGCCGTAGGGGATGCGCACACCCGGGGTCAGTCCGGTATCGGTGGACAGCCCCGCCTGCGCATGCAGCATCGCCCGGTCGCGCCAGACGTGACGCAGGGGCCGGGCGGCCACCAGGTTCGCCAGCCGCGCCGAAATGGCATGACCCAGGGCATTGGCCTGCGCATCATGGCCATAGCGCGCCGGGGTGCCGGCCTTGGCCAGCAGATGTTCCACCGCTTCGGCCATGGCAAAGATGCCGAACATCGCGGTGAACCGCGCGTGGTCGATCCAGCCTTCGGCCACAAGAAAGCTGTCGAAAAACCCGGATTTATCAAAAAGATAGTCGATCCGCGCCTGCGTCAGCCGGAAGTTCAGATCTACATAGTGCGGCAGGGTGTCGGTCAGAAAATCCTCTGCACTCTGCGCGAGTTTGGCGACCTCCAGCAGATTGACCCGCGTCAGGGTCGAGGCTCCGCCGCCAATCGGCAACGCGTTGTAACAACTGACAATGCCATAGCCGCGCGCATCAAATGCCGCGCTATGCAGCGGGTGGTTGGCAATATGCGGCTTGGAGCAGATGGTGATATTATCAATCGCCTGCGCCAGTAATGCGTCAGAACTGATGGCCGGATCATAGCGAAAGGTCAGGTTCGGGGCGATCTGGCGCAACTCGGCATCCACCCGCAGAATGGTGCGGGCGACGCGGTTGTCGGTGGGGCCGATATTGGCGTGCAGGAAGGCGTCAGGCAATACCCTGTCGATATAGCGCCAGAACAGCTTGATCTGTCGGTAGAGCGCGTCGTCCGAAACCCCGTCGCAGAACGGCAGCAGCAGGTCGTCCAACTGACCGATATAGACCGGCATGCCGGTGACCGAAGGCACATGATGATAGGCGATCATCAGGGTATGGATCGCCTCATCCAGCGTTTGCGGCGCGGGCAATTCCAGCCAGTCGCTGCCGCGCGCCAGCACCACGGCATAATCCGGCAGCACATAGCGCGGCTTGTAGGGCGCATGGCCTTCATACATGTCGCAGATCACCCGGGCCTCCAGCGCCGTCTGGGTTTCCGCGTCCAGCTGCGGATAGGGCAGGGCGTTTTCCGCTTCGATCGACAAGGCGCGGGCCTTTTGGGCCGGGCTGAGCGTCGGGTTGTTGACGATCCGGCGCAGGGTTTCGGTGTCACAGGCCATGATGGATTCCTTCTGAAGCTGCGCCCGGCAAATGCGCGCCCGACCAATGCGCACCCGACGGTCCACGCACAAAGCCATCCGACAGCCGCCCACCGGGAACTCTCGCGGTCAGGTTGGCGGCCAGTTCGGCGGCGGTCAGCTTGCCAGCGATACGGTCGGCATAGGCGGTGCAAATCTCGGCGAAGCCCGCACTCTGCGGCGACATCCGCAGCGCGGTGACACCGGCCTCGCGCAACGCCTCGATCTGATAGGCCATGCTGGCGGTGCTTTGGCTTAGGGTCTGCACGCCGTTCACGGTCAGAAATTTCTGCCCGTCCAGCGTTTCGACATCGCGACCGTCCGGGTCCAGCCCGCAAACGAACTGGCAACTGTCCTTGGCATGGTCGTGAAGCCGCGCATGATAGCAGCGCCCCGAGATCGCCAGAGGCAGGCGACCATGGCCCCAGACCTCGACCGCCACACCCAGATCGCCACCAACTCTGGCCAGAACGGCAATGGACTCAAGCGGCAGTTCCGGCGGCAGGCACACCCGCACAGCCCCGCGCGATGCCAGCCACCGCAGTGTGCCTTCGTTGTAGACATTGATCAACGGCCCGATCCAGAACGGCTGACCCTTTGGCAAGGCGTGCAGCGCGGTCAGATCGTTCACCTCGACCGGCAAACCGATTTCGGCCAGCGCGGCGGTGGCCTTGCGCTCGCGTTTCAGCGTGACCAGCGCCAGACTGGTGATTGCCACATCCTTGCCGGCCGCAAGCAGGACCTCGGAGGCGGGGGCAATTTCGTCCTGCCAGAACGGCAGGCGCTTGGAACACACTACCTCGCCCAGCACCACGCGCGACACCGGGGCTGCGGCAAGGCCTTGATAGAAGCCGCGCACGGTGGCGGCGTCCCAGAAGAAATGGTTGGGGCCAACGGTCAGGTCCATCGCTATCTCCACGTCTTGGCATAGGCGCCGGTGGTGGCGGCCTGACCTTCGCTCAGTCTGGCGAGGGCGGCTTCGGGCATCGGGCGACCGGCGGCCTGCGCCTCGATGGCGGCGCGGAAACTGCGCACCACTTCGGCCACATAGGCGCGGCTGCGCTGGCGTCCCTCGATCTTCAGCGCCGTCACCCCGGCGCGGGCAAGGGCGGGGATCAGGTGGGTGGCGTCCAGACTGACCGGGTCTTCAAAGACATGGCCGGTCTGATCGCCCGAGGTGAAGCAGCCCTTGCACAGGGTCGGGTAGGGGGCGGGCTGGCCCTTGGCGGTGCGGTGGATGGTGAACCCGCCCAACCGCGCCGTCAGCCCGCCCGGTTCCTCGGCATAGTCAACATGGCTGGCGGGCGAGCAGACGCCGTTCATATTCGGCGATTTGCCAGTGGCATAGGACGACAGCGAGCAGCGCCCCTCGGCCATCACGCACAGACCACCAAAGACGAACACCTCGGTTTCCACGTCAATCTCGCGGTTGATCGCAGCGATTTCATCGACGGTCAGCACACGCGGCAGCACGACCCGTTTGACGCCAAAGGTCTCGGCGTAAAAGTTGATCACATCGGGGTTGGCGGCGGCGGCCTGCACCGAAAGGTGCCGGCGCAAGCCGGGGTGATGCGCGGCGGCATGGGCCAAAAGCCCGATATCGGCCAGGATCACCGCATCGGCCCCTGCCGTTTCGGCATCGGCAATCGCCCGGTGCCACAAGGGTTCGGCCCCGGCACGCGGAAAGGTGTTGATGGCGACCAGCACCTTGGCACCACGGCCATGGGCAAAGGCCACGCCCGCAGCCATTTCCTCGCGGTCAAAGTTCAGACCGGGAAAGTTGCGCGCATTGGTCTCATCGGCAAAGCCGCAATAGATCGTCTGCGCCCCGGCCTCGACAGCGGCGCGCAGGGCGGCGGGAGTGCCAGCCGGGCAAACCAGTTCCATCATGGTGTCGCTCCTGTCGGGCGGTCCATGCGATGCAGCGCCAACCCGCTCAGCCGTTCAACAGACGGCAGCAGGCGGGCCAGCAATGGCGCGATCGGCTTGACCAGCACGCCCAACTCGGCGGTCAGATCAAGCTCGGCATCATCGATGGCATTGCGCAGCGCCAAGCCCGCTGCCGTATCGCCCTCAATCACCAGATCGCGCGCAAAGAACAGCGCGTCGCCGTCAAGACTGCCATGCATCATGCCCAGAAACGCCGCAGTCAATCCGGCGATGCGGGTATCATGCGCAGGCGGACGGCGGCGGGAATGCGCGGTGACACGCGGCGCGGCACCGCCCGGTTCCAGCAGCAACAACAACGGCAGATCGGTCAGATCCAGCAGAAAGCGGCGCTCGGCATGGGCACCCAGACGGCGCTGCAAGCCGGGGTGGCGCTGCATCAGCTGCCGCGCCAAGGTGGTCAGCATCAGGGTGACCGGTGTCAGGGGCAGCGGCTTTGCAGCCAGCGCCAGAACGCGCGGCAAGTGTGGCAATGCGGGGTTTGTCATGGTGTCCTCGGCCAAGGCGGTGCGCGGACCCTAGGAATGAATTCGCGCCCCGGCCTTGATCATGGTCAAGCCACCCCCGGATCAAGGCTGCTACCGATCGCGCCAGTAGCCACAGCCCTGCCGATGGAGCCCATGACCCGTTCCTTGCCCGTTTTTGCCGATCTGCGCGCCTTTCTGGGCTGGATCGAAGCGCAGGGCGATCTTTTGCGGATCGCCGATCCGGTTGCGCTGCGCCATCAGATGACGGCGGTGCAGGTCGCGGCGTTGGAACAGGCCGGGCCGGTGCTGCGGTTTGACGCAGCCTTGCAGGCAGACGGGGCGCGGGCGACGATGCCGGTGGTGGCAAACCTGTTTGGCACCCAAGACAGGGTGGCCGCCGGGCTTGGCCTGACCCGCGACCAGATCCCTGAGTTTGGTGCGTTTCTGGCCTCGCTGCGCAGCCCGGCTCCTGTGGAGGGCATGCGCGATGCGTGGTCGCGCTGGCCGATGTTGCGCGCGGCCTTGATGACGCGTCCGCACCTTGCGCGCCGCGCCGTGGTGCAAGAGGTGGCGGCCCCCGTCGATCTGACCCGGCTGCCGGTGCAGACGCCGTGGCCCGAAGATGCCGGGCCGCTGATCACCTGGCCGGTGGTCATCACCCGGCCGCATGGATCAGAGCCGGCACAGTTGGCACGTTACAATCTGGGCGTCTATCGCGCGCAGGTGCTGGGCCCGGATCGGCTGATCCTGCGTTGGTTGGCGCATCGTGGCGGTGCGGCGCATGCCCGTACCTGGGCGCGCGCGGGTGAACCGATGCCGGTGGCGATTGCCCTGGGTGCTGATCCGGCAACTTTACTGTCAGCGGCGCTTCCGCTGCCGGAAACCGTTTCGGAAATCAGCTTTTCCGGCGTGCTGCGCGGCGCGCGGGCCGAGCTGGTGCCCGCCCGCAGCGTGCCGCTGTTGGTGCCTGCCAATGCCGAGATCATGCTGGAAGGCTGGGTGCATCCCGAGGAAACAGCCCCGGAAGGCCCGTTTGGCGACCATACCGGCTATTACAATGCGGTCGAATCCTTCCCGGTGATGCGGATTTCCGCCATCACCCACCGCCGCGATCCGCTGTATCTGTCCACCATCACCGGCCGCCCGCCGGATGAGCCTTCGGTGATTGGCGAGGTGTTCAACGATCTGGCCCTGCCGGTGATCCGCGCGCAAATCCCCGAAGTGCGCGATCTGTGGTTGCCGCCCGCCGCCTGTTCCTATCGCCTTGCGGTGGTCAGCATCGACAAACGCTATCCGGGGCAAGCCCGCCGGGTGATGCTGGCGCTGTGGGGGATGCTTGCGCAGTTCAGCTATACCAAGATGGTGATCGTGGTCGATGCCGACATCGATGCGCGCAAATGGGATGATATCGCCTGGGCGCTTGCCACCAGGATGGACCCGGCCCGCGATGTGATGGTGCTGGACAGCACACCGATGGATTACCTCGATTTCGCCAGCCCGCGCGAAGGTCTGGCTGGCAAGATCGGCATTGATGCCACCAGCAAGATCGGCGCGGAAACCAGCCGCGATTGGGGCAAGGTGATGGCATTGAACCCGCAGGATCAAGCCTTTGCAGCCGATCTTCTGGCCCGCCATCTGCCGGAGGGTGCACGATGATCGCGCGGGTGATCCTTGGGGTTTCCGGCGCTTCCGGCGCGCTGCTGGCGCTGGAGTGCGCCCGGCTGCTGGCGCGCATCGGCGTTCAGATCGACCTGACGCTTTCGCCGATGGCTGAACGCACGCTGGCGCTGGAAATCGGGCCGGAGGCGCAGGCGGAGCTTGAAGCCCTTGCCACCCGGCTGCACGGCATCCGCGATCTGGGGGACAGCATCGCTTCGGGGTCGTATCCGGTAGCGGGCATGATCGTCGCCCCCTGTTCGATGCGCAGCCTTGCCGCCATCGCACATGGGCTGGATGACAACCTGCTGACCCGCGCCGCCGGGGTGCAGCTGAAGGAGCGCCGCCCGCTGATCCTGCTGGCGCGCGAGGCCCCCCTGACGCTGGCGCATCTGCGCAACATGACGGCCATCACCGAAATGGGCGGCACCATCCTGCCGCCGGTGCCCGCCTTCTATCTGCGTCCGCAAACCACACTTGAAATCGCCACCCAGATTGCGGCCCGCGCGGTCGATCTGCTTCGCCTTGCCCCACCTCAGGCCACTGCCTGGGCAACCCCCTGACCGGAGACTGACATGACAAGACTTTCCCCCGAAATGACCGTGACCGCGATTGCTGCCGATCTGCCCGGTGCCGCGGAACTGTTCCGCCGAAAGGGCATCAACTTCTGCTGCGGCGGCAATATCGCGCTGTCCGAGGCCGCTCTGCGCGCAGGCGTTCTGCCCGATGCGCTGCTGGCGGATCTGCAAGCATTGGCCAATGGAGCGGGCCGCGATGCGCCTGAACCCACCCCGGCGTTGATCGATCACATCCTGAGCCGCTATCACGAAACCCACCGTGCCGAGCTGGAATGGCTGATCCCTTTGGCGCAAAAGGTGGAACGGGTGCATGGCGACCATGAAGACGCACCGCTTGGCCTGACGGATGCGCTGATTGCCCTGCACGACGATCTGGATTCGCACATGCAGAAGGAAGAACAGGTGCTGTTTCCGCTGATGCTGCAAGGCAGCAACCCGATGATCGCGCATCCCATTGCACAGATGCGGCATGAACATGACGACACTGCCCGTCTGCTGGCCGGGGTCGAACATGCGGCCCACGGCCTGCGCCTGCCGGACGGCGCCTGCGGCTCGTGGACTGCGCTTTACACCGGTCTGCGCAAGTTTTCCGAAGATCTGGTGACGCATATGTATCTGGAAAACAACGTGCTGTTCGCCCGGTTCGAGCCTGCTCGCGGCTGAATGCTGTCGCTGGACCATCCGCTGTGGCAAGCCGCACACCGCCCGCTGTTCTTTTGCGCCGGGCTTGCTGCGCTTGTTGCGCCTGCGGTCTGGCTTTGGCCGGTCGGGCTGGTAGCCGATCCGCTGCACTGGCATCTGCATGAGCTGTTGTTCGGTATGGGAGGGGCTGCGGTGGGCGGTTACCTGCTGACCGCCGCGCCAAGCTGGACCGGGGCAGGCCGGGTTGGCCCGCAAAGCGTGCGCGCGCTGACGCTGCTGTGGCTTTTGGCACGGCTTGCGCTGCCTTTGGCCGAAAGCCTGCCGTTTGGGCTGATCTTGACGATGGCACTGGCCTATTTCGCAGCACTTGCCCTGATTTTGACCCGCCAGCTGATCGCGGCTCGGATTTGGCGGCGGCTGTGGCTGGTTGGTGCCATTGCCGGGCTGGCGCTGGGCAATGCCGCCGTTCTGGCGGATACGCTGGGGCGGCACGAAACAGCGCTCGACCCTTTGGCCCTGGTGCTGCTGTTTGCGGTTCTGATCAGTATCATCGGTGGGCGCGCTGTTCCCGCCTTCACGCGCAGTTGGCTGCAAACCACAGTGCCGCACCGACCTCTGTACGACAACAGGCTGCTGTCATTTGGCGCGCTGATCGCAACGGCTCTGGGCGGGGGCATGGTTCTGGCCGGGCAAACCACAGCTGCGGGGACGTGGCTGGTTTTGGCGGGCGTCTTGCACTGCCTGCGGCTAATCGGCTGGCAGGGGCTGCACACGCGGCATTATCCGGCATTGTTGCTGTTGCATCTGGCCTGGCTCTGGGTGCCCGCTGGCTTGATCCTGATGGGCACAGCGATGCAGCACCCGCAGGTTCTGCCAGTGGCAGCGGCGACACATAGCCTGACGATGGGGGCAATGGGCTCGATGATTCTGGCGATCGCGGGTCGGGCGGCGATGGCGCGGCAGGACGGCAGGCTGATTGCGGGGCAAGGACTTGTCTGGGCATTCGCGCTGGCCTGGCTGGCTGCGTTGCTGCGCGTTCTGACCCCGTTCGTTCCCCAGAATTGGCCTGACCCAGTTGTGGCAAGTGCAACGCTGTGGATGCTGGGGTGGTCGGTTTACCTTTGGGCCTACCGTAGGGCGCTGCAAGGTCCGGTGCCTTTCCCGATCCTCAGCGCGCAGCGTCGCGAGGTAACGGTATAGTCCGTGCAGGTCGCAGGGAATGGACTCGGCGCGCCGGACTCAATGCAGTCTGACTGCTAGCAATGACGCCTGCGGCCGGGTGATCCGTCGCTGGCCGCCATCGCCACCGCCCGGCCGGGCGACCTGGTTCAACTGATCCGCGACGGCGACCGCTGGCGGATCGACAACGCCCGGGGTGAAACCCTTACACGCCTGTCCCGCGCCTTCGCGCCGCCCGAGGGCACGACCTTCCTGCGTGGCGAGATCGCGGCCATCCTGAACTGGCGGCGCGAGGATGGCGACGAGGATTTCATCTGAGGCAGGGCGGACGTGCCGATGCGCGCCGCCGGAAATGGCCACGTCAGAATCGGGCTCCGCGATGTGGTGAAAACGAAAGCGCCCACAAGGGGTATCCACACCGGGCGCAATTCTTCGACGATCAAGGGGTAGATTAAGGGGGGCAGCTTTGTCAAGTGAAAAGTTCAATTAGATTCAAGGCGTTAGAGAAACTGCGACTCCGTGTCTATCGACACTATGTCAGACCCGTGTTCGGATCAAAGAAACATCGATCGAGACCAGCCATGCCTTCACGCGACCATCTGCCCTTGGTCTATTCCTGCTCCGGCTGCTCCAGTGCCGCGCAGATGGCCAACTATCTGGCGATTTCACTGGACCGGTGCAGGTTGGCCGAGATGTCCTGCATTGCCGGTGTCGGTGGTGATGTGCCCAAGCTGGTGCGCCTTGCCAAATCCGGGCGCCGCATCATCGGCATCGACGGCTGTGCCTTGGCCTGCGTTCGCAGCTGCCTCGCCCGCCACGGTGTCGAGCCATCGGACTATCATCTGCTGTCCGACCATGGTGTCAGGAAACGCTATCAGATGGATTTCGACCTCGAGGAGGCCGAACGGGTGTTGACCGATATGGCCGCAGCCCTTGCCGCTGAGGTGGCGGCGCAGGCCTGAGCTGCCCCGCTTCCCCCCAAACGTTGATGTTGCAGAAAAGTTAGGGCGGGCTGGCTTCCGCGCGCTGGTCAACGTGGCTTCCGGCAGGGGTGATGACCTGCCACTGAACTTTCATCCAACTGCGACCGGAGCCGGTAGCTGATATACGTCTTTCGACGCGGATTGAGCAATCGCCCGGCGCGCGGAGCCCTCATCGCGTGCAGCGGGACGGGCGATTGCGGTGGTCAGGTGCAG
>JAKQLM010000260.1 GCA_029567145.1 Pseudomonadota bacterium | reverse complement strand
AAGAACCGCGTCAAGGAACAGCCGCCCGTGGCACCCGATCCGCTGCCCTCGGATGCGCTGATCGCTTCGGCCGAACCCGAGATCGACGAGATCGACGCCGAAGGTGGCGCGGGCAAGACCGTCCGTGTGTCGGGTGGCGTGACCACCAGCCCAAGGCCCAAGGCGCGGCCCGGCGTGCCAGCGGTTCCCGATGACGTGGCCATTGCCATGGCCGCCAGCATCGACGGCGCGCTGGCCGAAGCCACCGCCGAGCCCGCACCCGAAGGCACGCTGGAGTTCCAGGCGGACGCCATCGCCGCAGCCGAGCCCGCAGCCGAAACCGCCTTGGCCGAAGCCGTGGTCGAAGACCCGCTGCCGGTGGCCGAAGACACTCTGCCGCCCGAAGGCACCACGCTGGCCGAAGTGGCCCCCGCGCCCGAACCCGGCACGCTGGAGGCGCAGGCCGCGTCGCTGGCCGCCGAAGTCCTGCCCGCCGCGACCGAGGTCGCCGCCGCCGTGATCGCCGACCCCGTGCTGGCAGACCAGGCATTGGCCGACCCCTCGCTGGCCGAGGTCAAGCCGAAGTCCCGCCCGGAAACGGAGGTGCAGCTGGCCGAAACCCTGCCGCCCGGCGACGTGCCGGTGGACGAGATCATGGTGGCCACGGCCGAGCCCGAACTGGTCGTCACCGACCCGGGCACCCCGGACGCGCCGGTCGATCTTGCCCTGGTCACCCCCGAGCCGATGCAAGAGGTGACGGCCGTCGAATCCGTCGCCGGAACCGTCGCCCCCGCCGCCATCGCCCCCGCCGCCGTCGCCCCGCCGCCAGCCCGCAAGGCCCCGATCTTCGACGCGGTCGAGGTCGCCGAAGCCCCGGTCGAAGAGACGCAGGAAGAGGTTGTGGTGATGTCCACCTCGGGGGGGCGGCACTTTGGCGTGAACGTCGGCGAATACCCGTCGCGGTATGAAGCGGAACGCGCGCTCTTGAAAACCGCGCTGGCCGAAAGCGCGACGCTGAACGAAGGCCTGCGCAAGACCGCCCAGGCCGGGGGCGCCTGGCGGGCCAGCTTCATGGGGCTGACCGAAGACCAGGCCGAACTTGCCTGCCGCCGGTTGCGTGCCCGCGCCGTGCCGTGTGAAACCGTGGGGGGTTGAGAACATGGTCGCACTGGTTTTCCCGGCCCTGCCCACAGTCACCCTGCCGGTCACGGGTCGCAACGAACGCTTCCCGGTCCGCCGCATCTTCTGCGTGGGTCGCAACTATGCCGAGCACGCGCGCGAGATGGGGAACGACGACAAGGAACCGCCGTTCTTCTTCACCAAGCCCGCCGATGCCGTGGTCGAAAGTGGCAGCCGCATCCCCTATCCGCCAGCCACGAACAATTTCCACCACGAAGGCGAGCTGGTTCTGGCCATCGGGAAGGCCGGCGTGATGGTGTCCGAAGCGGATGCCCCCGCGATGATCTGGGGCCATGCCGCAGGTAACGACCTGACCCGCCGCGACCTGCAGGCCGAGGCGAAGGCCGCCCGCCGCCCCTGGGACATGGCCAAGGGCTTTGACAAATCCGCCGTCGTCGGGGCGATCCGCCCCGGGCAACTGCCCGACGCCGCGCTGCGCTGCACGGTGAACGGCGCGCTGAGGCAAGAGGCGCGACTGTCGGACATGATCTGGTCGCCCGCCGCGATCATCGCCGCCTTGTCGCAAATGGTCAGCCTGTCAGCGGGCGATCTGATCTTTACCGGCACCCCCGCGGGCGTCGGCCCCCTGAACCGGGGCGATACCTGCAAGGTCGAGATCGACGGGCTGCAATCGGCGACCGTCACCATCGCTTGACGCCGGGGCCCGATTTCTTTGAAGAAATCGGACCGGAGCCTTCAAAGGCTCCGATGCGGAATTTTCGAAAATTCCGCTCTCACGGCTT
>JAKQLM010000582.1 GCA_029567145.1 Pseudomonadota bacterium | reverse complement strand
GGGCTTGCCGTTCAAGCGCACCAGGTTCGACTTGCCGCCATGGCCCACATGAAAGCGGTGCGTGGTCGGGTCATATGCGATGGAAGCGTGATTCTGCCGCGAGATCGCCATGTCGCCGAAATCCAGCGCCACGGTCTGATCCACCCCGCGCCCGATCTGCGAAATGCCTTGGGTCAGGGGAAACGCGGCCCCGCGACCGGGACCTTCCTTGATGATCAGCCAGCCGGTCGGATACATCACCACGCCGGATTTCACGCCGGGCTGTTCCAGACCCAGCCCATCCATCCGGCCTTCGTCGAACAGCGGCACCACGGCGGCGGGCTGCGGCTCGAACCCCAGGACGCGCGTCTTGGTCCGGGTCGAGCGGCGGCGTTCCGGGGTGGCACGCGGATCGCGCGGCGGTTCAGGCCGGGCCGGTTCGGCGTCCATGTCCCAGATGTTGACCGACGGTGCCAGCCCGTCCTTGGCGACGGTGGCACTGGTCGGGGTCTGGGTCAGAACCTCGGACGCGCCATCGCTGAGCTTTGGAAAACGGCCTGCAGCCGGGCCATCCCCGATGGCCATCGCCTCGACCGCGGCCTTGGTTGCCTTGATCTGCTCGGTTTCGTTCTTGCTGTTGCCAAACCCGACCGCACGCCTGCGGACCTTCGGCTTCCGGCGAAACAGCCAGTCAATAAAACGCATTCGCAAACTCCCTCCTCGGGGCATGGCCCGAGGTCCACCCGTCTTCGCACCGACCCGTCGCTTGCGGCGCGTCACGGGTGCCAGGGCAAACCTGGCGGGCGCATCCCTAACGCGCCCGTCTCCCGCAACTCTGCCCACCGATGTCTGAACGCATCATTTCCAGGGCAGTATGACCGACGGTCATCATTCTTCAGCAAACAGCTTCCATTATACAAATCCCCGGAAACTTTGGCCAAAAAATGATCCGATTCCGGTCATTTCGCGATTCCATCCCAGTAAACGAGGTCAAGATACCCGCGCGACCACATATTCGGCAAGCTCAAGCAGCATCTCGCGCAGCGGATGCACGGGTAGGTTGTCTAGGGCCTGCCGCGCCCGCGCCGTCCAGGCCAAAGCCTCGTCCCGCGCCTGGGAAATGGCGTCGTGGCGCGACAGAATCGCCATCGCCTGCGCCAGGTCGCCGTCGCGCTGGTCGCCCTTTTCGATCACCCGGACCCAGAACGCCCGCTCTTCGGCGCTGGCCCGGGCCACTGCCTTGATCACCGGCAGGGTCAGCTTGCGTTCGCGGAAGTCGTCGCCGGTGTTCTTGCCGATCACCGCGTCGCTGCCGCCGTAATCCAGGATGTCATCGACGATCTGGAAGGCGATCCCCAGTGCGTCGCCGTAGTCATACAGCGCGCGGACCGTGGCATCCGGGGCCCCGGCGATCACGCCGCCCACCTCGGTCGCGGCGGAAAACAGCGCGGCGGTCTTACCGCGGATCACTTGCAGGTAAATCGCTTCGTCGGTGGCAAGATCCTGCGCGGCGGTCAGCTGCAACACCTCGCCCTCGGCGATCGTGGCGCTGGCATTGGCCAGGATGTCCAGCACCCGCAGGCTGCCGGTTTCGACCATCAGCTGAAAGCTGCGGGAAAAGAGATAGTCGCCGACCAGGACACTGGACTTGTTGTCCCACAGAAGGTTGGCCGTCGGCCTGCCCCGCCGCCGTTCGCTTTCATCGACCACATCGTCGTGCAGCAGCGTCGCGGTGTGGATGAATTCGACCGTCGCGGCCAGCTTCTGGTGGTCGGTGCCCTGATACCCCAGCATCCGTGCGGCGGCGAGCGTCAGCATCGGGCGCAGCCGCTTGCCCCCGGCCTCGACCAGGTGGGCCGTCACCTCGGGGATGCGGGGCGCGTGTTTCGAGGCCATCCGGTCGCGGATCAGGGCGTTCACCGCCGCCATATCCTCGGCCAGCCAGTCGGCCAGCCGGTCCTGCGGTGCCTTCGCCTTGGTTTCGCCTGACCCGTCCATGCCTCTGCCCTTGCCCCCGGCCCGAGGGCAGGGTTAACCTCATGCCATGAAGGAACTTCTGCGCACGACCGATCCGACCCTGATCGCCTTCGCCACACACCTTCTTGACGGCGAGGGTATAGCCAGCTTTCCGCTGGACGTCCACATGAGCATCCTGGACGGCAGCATGGGAATCCTGCCGCAGCGGCTGATGGTCGCGGATCGCGACCACTTTCAGGCCACCGCCATCCTGCGCGACAACGACATCGACCCGGGGCGGTGATGTTCGCTGCGGACGCGCTGTCGGACGACAAGTTCCTGTGTGGGCGTCTGCGTTTGCTGCAACCGCTGAAAGGCTATCGCGCGGCGACCGATCCCGTGCTGCTGGCCGCCGCCTGCCCCGCCGTCACCGGGCAAAGCGTGCTGGACCTGGGTTGCGGCGCGGGGGCTGCGTCATTGTGTCTGGGCCTGCGGGTGCCAGGCCTGGCGCTTGCCGGGTTGGAGCTGCAACCGGCCTATGCCGATCTTGCCCGCCAGAACGCCGCCCGAAACGGCGTCGCGGTCGAGGTGCACGAGGGCAGCCTGTCCCGGATGCCAAGGGACCTGCGCCGCGACTTCGACCATGTCATCGCCAACCCGCCCTACTATCCGACGGGCGGCAGTCCATCGCCCGTCGCCGGGCGCGCGACCGCGATGCAGGTGGATACCCCGCTGGCGGACTGGGTCGCCGCCGCCGCCCGGCGCTTGCGGCCCGGGGGTTGGCTGACGCTGATCTGCGGGGCCGATGGTCTGCCGCAGGTGCTGGGCGCGCTGGGGACCAAGCTGGGGTCCGCCGCCGTCCTGCCGCTTGCCGCGCGCGACGGTCGCCCGGCGCTGCGGGTCATCCTGCAGGCCCGCAAGGGGGGCCGCGCGGCGTTTCGCCTGCTGGCGCCCTTTGTCATCCACCGGGGCGCGGCGCATGACGGCGACCGCGAAAGCTATACTGCCGCCGCCAACGCGGTCCTGCGCGACGGTGCCGATCTTCTGGCGTCTTTTCGCTGAATCCTCTGCATCCTTCTGTCACAGGGTCGTAACAATGGATGACACGACTCGGGTTTCGTGCTGCACTGTCCCTGTAGGTAGCTTTTACAGGAGGACGACCATGACGATCGCATCGCATCTGGTGGAACTGCGCAGGAAGCACGACAACCTGTCCGAAATGGTGGAACAGGCCCAGCGCAATCCCTCGACGGATGCCCTGAAGATCGCGGAACTGAAGAAGCAGAAGCTGCGCCTGAAGGAAGAGATCACGCGGCTTAGCCACTAACCACAGGGGCGCATCAGCCCTTTGCGCTGGCCCGCGCGGCCAGCGCTGCCCCTCCGGCAATCAGCACCGCCGCCAAGGCGATGGTCCAGGTCGGCTTCGCAATCCCCGCTGCCACCAGCGCCAGCGTCGACAGCAGGGGTGCCGCATAGGACGCGACGCCCAAAAGCTGGATGTCGCCCTTCTTCATCCCGACGTCCCAGGTAAAGAACGCCGCGCCAACCGGCCCGATCCCCAAAGCCAGCACCGCCGCCCAGCCCAGCGCACCCGTGGGCCAGACGGTCGGTTCCAGCATCAGATGCGCCACGCCGGACAAGACTGCTGTCGCCAGGCAGAACACCGTCACGCTTTCGGTCGGCACCGCGCCCAGCCGCCGCGACAGGACCGAATACCCCGCCCAGGTCAGCGCGCACAGGAACGCCAGCATCAGGCCAAGGGCAGAGCCTCCGCCTTCGTCCGCGCGCCCCAGCACGATCAGCGCCGCCCCGGCAAAGGCCACCAGCGCGCCGATCACATGCGGCGCACGCAGATGTTCGCCCGGCAACAGCCCCGACAGCAGCACGATGAACAGCGGCCAAAGATAGGCGATCAGCCCGGTCTCGGCCGTTGGCGACAGGCGAAACGCCGTGAAGTACAGAAAGTGATAGCCGAAAAGCGCAAGGGTGCCAAAGGCATAGACTTTCCAGCTGACCCCCCTTAGCACGCCGAACCCCTGCCGGGCGGTCCAGACCAGCCCGATCGCGCCGCCGATCCCGAAACACAGCGCGTTCAACAGCAAAGGCGGCACCGGGGCGCTGCCGATGGTGAACAGCGCCAGCAGCGACCACATCAACACCGCCGAAAATCCGATGGCCGTCGCCCGTCCCTTGGTCATGTCAGCGGGCAATCCTTTGGGCGCGGCGTCACCGCGCGAAACCGGTTTCGGACCGCCTGCAAGCGTGGCAGGAAGTCGGGGTTCAGCAGTCCGTGTGCAAAGGCCGACTGATGCGACCCATGCAAGGGGCTGGTGTTCACCTCGATCAGGCGGGGACCCTTGTCGGTCAGCATCATGTCCACCCCCAGAAGCCCGCGGTCCCCGATGCTGGCATGCGCCTTTCGGGCGATCTCCAGCGCCTCGGCAAAGTCCGGCAGCGTCTTGCCCGGCAGCGCCACGCCCGTGACCGGGCTTACACTGTCCCCAAGCCCGCCCATCAGCCGCCGATCCTGCAGACGCAGGATCCGCCCGGTCGCCGGTTCAATCGCGGCATAGCCGCCCAGAGGGCCGGACGCGCTGTCCACCGTCGCATTGGCGGCCGGAGTCTTCAGGTGGCAATACAGCACCTCGACCCCCGACCCCGCGTCCAGCGTCAGCACGCGCAAGGTGCCGATCACCGGCCCGATCAGACGGGCAAGCTCGGGGTGGGGGTGCATGATCTCTTGAAACTGATAGCCGCGCCGGTAGTCGCGCCAGATTTCGGCGGCCAACGCCTCGGGTTGCACCCGCCGGCCGTCGCCAAGCAGCAGATCACCCTCGGGCTGAAGCCGCTCGACCCGCACCGCCCCCACGCCGATGCTGCCGTGAACCGGCTTGCCAAAGGACGGCAACGCCCCCGGCGAACGCAGGAAAGCGACGATGGCCTCGGGGCTGTCCAGCCAACGCAGGCCGCCGCCCGAGTCGGTTTCGGATGCCACGGCATGCAGCAGGGGGACCGGCAGCCCCGCCGCCTGGAACCGCCGCGTCGCCGCCAGCTTGTCCACCGTGATCTCAAGCACGGCCTTGGTGACCGGCGGGTTCAGCGCGCTGTTCAGCGCCTTGGTCACCTTTGTCCCGATGAACGCCCGCCGCTCGGCCCAGGTCAGGCCAGGGCGCCAGGCGCCCAGCAGGAAGTAGTCTTCCGAGGTCAGCCTGCCCTGGCCGCGCGACAGACGCATGACCTCGAATGCGATCCGCCAGGGCTGAACCTTGCGTATCTGCGCCGCCCCCAGGGTGGCCTGGCGAAAGTCGAAGCGCCGGCCTTTCGGCAAGTGGGTCAGGATCTGGGTCATCGCGTGTCCCGCGCAAAAGGAGCCGCAGCCTAGCGGCCCGGCCCCGGTTCCACAATCGCGGCCCGAACGAAAAAGGCCGCCCGAAACGGACGGCCTTCTGGCGTTTTCAATCCGGTTCAGACGACGAACTGCCCGCCGTTCGCGCTGATGGTCGACCCGGTGATGAACCCGGCATCTTCCGAGGCCAGGAACACCACGATCCGCGCGATCTCCTCCGGCTCGCCCAGGCGGCCGACCGGGATTTGCGGGATGATGCGTTCGTTCAGCACCTTTTCGTCGATCGCCTTGACCATTTCCGTCGCGATATAGCCCGGGCAGATCGCGTTGACGGTGATCCCGGCCCGCGCGCCTTCCTGCGCCAGGGCCTTGGTAAAGCCCAGGTCCCCGGCCTTGGCCGCCGAATAGTTCGCCTGACCGGCCTGGCCCTTCTGGCCGTTGATGCTGCTGATGTTGATCACCCGCCCGAACTTGCGGTCGCGCATCCCGCCCCACAAGGGATGCGTCATGTTGAACAGGCCGGAAAGGTTGGTGTCGATCACCTCTTTCCACTGTTGCGGAGTCATCTTGTGGAACATGCCGTCGCGGGTGATCCCGGCGTTGTTCACCAGCACGTCGACCGGGCCAAGGTCAGCCTCGACCTGCGCAATCCCGGCCTTGCAGGCGTCATATTCGGCCACCGACCATTTGTAGGTCTTGATGCCGGTTTCCTTGGTAAAGGCCGCTGCCGCCTCATCGTTGCCGGCGTAGTTCGCGGCGACGGTATAGCCCGCCGCCTGCAATGCGACCGAAATCGCCGCCCCAATCCCGCG
Organism: Pseudomonadota bacterium; assembly: GCA_029567145.1. Taxonomy (GTDB): domain Bacteria; phylum Pseudomonadota; class Alphaproteobacteria; order Rhodobacterales; family Rhodobacteraceae; genus Tabrizicola. Next base: position 7,112 of record JAKQLM010000582.1, on the reverse strand, counting down.
TGACCCGCCCGTCACCAGTGCTACCCGTGCCATTTTGCCTCCTCCCGGCATACTGTTGTATTCCTTGAAATCCTGTTACCGAAATGAACGCGGGCGCGCAAGATTATTGCGCGCCCGCGTTGAACTTCCGGTTGAAAAAGCTCAGGCGCGTTCCAGGCACATGGCGACACCCATGCCGCCCCCGATGCACAGCGTCGCCAGGCCCTTCTTCGCGCTCGAACGGCCCATCTCGAACAAGAGCGTGTTCAGGATGCGCGCGCCCGAGGCCCCGATCGGGTGGCCGATGGCAATCGCGCCGCCGTTGACGTTCACGATGGCCGGATCCCAGCCCATGTCCTTGTTGACCGCGCAGGCCTGGGCGGCAAACGCCTCGTTTGCCTCGACCAGATCCAGATCGCCGACCTTCCAGCCCGCCTTGGTCAGAGCCTTGCGGCTGGCGTGGATCGGGCCGACGCCCATGATCGACGGGTCAAGCCCGGCGGTGGCATAGGACGCGATCCGCGCCAGCGGGGTCAGCCCGCGCTTGACCGCTTCCTCGGCCGTCATCAGCACGACTGCCGCCGCGCCGTCGTTCAGGCCCGAGGCGTTCGCCGCCGTGACCGAGCCGTCCTTGGTGAAGGCCGGGCGCAGTTTCTGCATCGATTCCAGCGTGGCGCCGTGGCGGATGTATTCGTCCTGATCGACCACGATGTCGCCCTTGCGGGTCTTGACCGTGAAGCCGATGATCTCGTCCTTGAACTTGCCGGCCTTTTGCGCCGCTTCGGCCTTCAGCTGGCTGGCCAGGGCGAATTCGTCCTGCATGTCGCGGGAAATCTGCCACTGGTTCGCGACATTTTCCGCCGTCTGGCCCATGTGATAGCCGTTGAAAGCGTCCCACAGCCCGTCGCGGATCATGCTGTCGATGAAGTTCAGATCGCCCATCTTCTGCCCGGCGCGCAAGTGCGCGACATGGGGCGACAGCGACATGGATTCCTGACCGCCCGCAACGATGATCCTGGCGTCGCCCAGCTGGACATGCTGCGCGCCCAAAGCGACCGCCCGCAGGCCCGAGCCGCAGACCTGGTTCAGCGACCAGGCGCTTGCCTCTTTTGCAAGGCCCGCCTTGATATGCGCCTGCCGGGCCGGGTTTTGGCCCTGGCCTGCGGTCAGCACCTGGCCCAGGATGGTTTCCTCGACCTCGGCCTTGTCGATCCCGGCGCGGGCGACCACGGCCTCGATCACGGCGGCGCCAAGATCATGCGCCGGGGTGGCCGCGAAGGACCCGTTGAAGCTGCCAACGGCAGTCCGGCCTGCAGCGACGATTACGACATTGGTCATCTGGATGCTCTCCCACTTGCACCGTCGATGCGAAAGCCCCGCACCGCTTTAGCCATGGCCTAAGCGGAACCGTCAGCAAGCGCAAGAATGTTGGCGTTACCAGCACAATCCCCGCGCGATTCTGCCGCGCCGCCTAGCCCGGAGTGGCCAGAAGCGCGGGCCGTCCGTGCCGGAAGGCGCGGAAATCCGGGGTCACGGTCGGTGCGCCGAACAGATAGCCCTGCAGGCAGCCGACCCCCGCTTCGCGCAGCCAGGTCGCTTCGGCCTCGGTCTCGACCGCTTCGGCGACGACGTACATCCCCATTTCCTGCGCCAGCGCGATGGCGGCGCGGACGATCACCTGATGGTCCGGCGACCGGTCGATGTCGCGCGCGAAGGTGCCGTCGATCTTGGCAATCTCGAACCGCAGGTCGCGCAAAAGGCCCAGTGACAAGAGCCCGCTGCCGAAATCGTCCAGTGCAAAGACGATGCCGTGGTCGCGCATTTCGTCCATGAAGGGTTTCAGCACGTCGGGCACCTGCATGGCGCTGGTCTCATTGATTTCCAGGATCAGGTTGTAGCCCAGCCGGGGCGCATCACGCAGCGCCTTGCGCAGGATCGTGTTCCACGGCTGATAGCCGACCGACCGCGCCGACATGTTGATCGACACCCGGATCTGCGGATTGCGCTGCAGCGTCATCAGCCCCATCTGCAGCGCCGCGCAGTCGATTTCGCGGCCAAGCTGGGTGGCTTCGACCGCACCCATGAAATCGCGCGCCGGAATCACCTGGTCACGCAGGTTCAAGAGCCGGATATAGCCTTCGAAAAAGCCGATCACCGTCGGGTCCGCCGCATAGACCACCGGCTGATAGGCCAGCCGCATTCGCCGGTCGCGCAGCGCGCCAGCCACGGTTTTCAGCGTTTCGCGGTCTTGCGCGCTGATCGCCGCGTCCAGCGGGCTGGCCGCAGACGGGTCGATGTCGAACTTGGACCGTTTCGCGTCCTTGATGAAACTCATGCGCATCCCCCGGGTCGGCTGCAGATCGTCATCGACAACCTAGACCTGCATCGGTAAACCCATCGCTAAGTTCGCCTTTTGTTTCAAATTGTCCGAACCCAGCCAGCAAGGCCTGACCGATGGAAAAGACCGACAATTCGACGCGCTGCCCCTGGTGCGGCACCGATCCGCTGTATGTGGCCTACCACGACCTTGAATGGGGCCGACCGGAACGCGACGGGCAGAAGCTGTTCGAGCTGCTGATTCTCGAAGCGTTCCAGGCCGGGCTGTCCTGGATCACCATCCTGCGCAAACGCGACTCGTTCCGCGCGGCCTTCCAGGGCTTTGACCCCAAGATCATCGCCACCTGGGCCGAGCCCGAGGTCGCCCGCCTGGTGCAGGACCCCGGCATCATCCGCCACCGCGGCAAGATCGAGGCTGCGATCCGCGGCGCGCAAGCCTGGCTGCGGATCGAGGCGGAGCAAGGCTTTTCGCCGTTCCTCTGGTCCTTTACCGGCGGTCAGCCGATCCTGAACCACCCGATCCGCCTGTCCGACGTCCCCGGACAGACCGCCCAGTCGCAGGCGATGTCCAAGGCGCTGAAGGCAAAGGGCTTCAACTTTGTCGGCCCGACGATCACCTATGCCTTCATGCAGGCCGCAGGCATGGTCAACGACCACCTTGCCAGCTGCGCTTTCCGCGACGCCCCCTTGGCGTTTGCGCCGCAAACCGCCATATAGACGCCGAACCAAACCGATGGGGGCCAGCATGCTGGGTCTGGGCGAAACGCCGCAAGTGCAAGCCGATCTGATCAAGGACGCGACCGAGGCGTCCTTTATGGCCGACGTGATCGAGACCAGTCAGACCATCCCGGTCATCGTCGACTTCTGGGCCACCTGGTGCGGCCCGTGCAAGACGCTTGGCCCCATGCTGGAGGCGGCGGTCAAGGCGGCGGGCGGCAAGGTGAAGATGGTCAAGGTCGATGTCGACCAGAACCAGCGCATCGCGGCTCAGCTTCGCATCCAGTCGATCCCCACGGTCTACGCCTTCTGGCAGGGCCAGCCGGTTGACGGGTTCCAGGGCGCGGTTCCGGCGTCTGAACTCAAGGCTTTCATCGACCGCGCCGCGGCCCTTGCCGGGGACGGCGGGCTTGCCGATGCGATTGCCGCCGCCGAAGAGATGCTGAGCGAAGGTGCCGCCGTCGATGCCGCCGAAACCTTTGCCGCGATCCTGGGCGAAGAGCCGGAAAATCCCGCCGCCTACGCTGGCCTTGTCCGCAGCCACATCGCGTTGGGCAATCTGGATCAGGCCGACGCCTTCCTGACCGCCGCCCCGGCCGCCATCGCCAAGGCCAAGGAACTGGACGCCGCCCGCGCCCAGCTGGAACTGGCCCGCCAGGCCGCCAATGCCGGGCCCGAGGCGGAACTGCGCGCCGCCGTCGACGCGAACCCCAACGACCACCAGGCCCGCTTTGACCTCGCGGCGGCCCTCTTGGCCGCCGACAAGCCGGGCGAGGCGGTGGACCAGTTGCTTGACCTGTTCCGCCGTGACCGCGAATGGAACGACGGCGCGGCCCGGACCCAGCTTTTCACCATCTTCGACGCGCTGAAACCGCAGGATCCGATCGTCCTGTCCGGACGCCGTCGCCTGTCGTCGATGATATTTGCCTGACCCCGGGACCGGGCTATCTTTGTTCGCATGATCAAACCCGCTGACCTGCCGGACACGATTCCGGTCTTTCCCCTGCCCGGCGCGCTGATGCTGCCCCGTGCCCGGTTGCCGCTGCACATCTTCGAACCGCGCTACCTGGCGATGATCGAGGATTGCCTGAAAACCCCGCACCGGCTGATCGGCATGATCCAGCCCCGCGCGACCCCGGGCGGTGAGCCGCGCCTGCAGGCCATCGGCTGCGCCGGTCGGCTGACCGGGTTTTCGGAAACCGAAGACGGGCGCTACATGGTCACGCTGTCCGGCGCCTCCCGGTTCCGGGTGAAGGAAGAGGTGCAGGGCTTTACCCCTTATCGCCGCTGTCTGGTCGACTGGGCCCCCTTTGGCCGCGACCTTGGCCCGGCCGAGGACGACCCCGGCTTTCGCCGCGCCGCGTTTCTGCACCTGCTGGGCCGTTATTTCACCCACATGAACCTGGCCTCTGACTGGGAAGGCCTGAAGGACGCCGAGCCCGAGCTTCTGATCAACGCGCTGTCGATGCTCTGCCCGTTCTCGCCCGAGGACAAGCAGGCGCTGCTGGAGGCCCCGACCCTGGACACCCGCCGCGAAACGCTGGTGACGCTGATCGAATTCGCCCTGCGCGGCGGTGCGGACGAAGAGGTGATGCAATGACCGACACCCCGCCCCCGGGCCCAACCACCGACCGCCGGATGCTGGAGGCGCTGGTCTGCCCCGTCACCCACGCGATCCTGACCTATGATGCCGAAAAGCAGGAACTGATCAGCAAGGCCGCCCACCTCGCCTTCCCGATCCGCGACGGCATCCCGGTGATGCTGGTCAGCGAAGCGCGGGAAGTGGAGTAGCGTTCGCAGAATGGACGTGCCGGCGCAGGCGTCAGCCGCGCCCCGGACCGCGCAGTCTTTCTGACAGAGCGAAAGCGGTTATGTCAGATACGAGGTCTTTTTTGACATTACGCCGCTGAAGGTCGCCACTCTCACATACGAATTCGCGTTATGTCAGAAACTTCCTTCAGAGTGACATAGGGATATAACGGACTTTCAGGCTGGTCATGCGCAATGCGATTTTCGTGCCGCCACGTCATGAACACGTCCCCCGATTCATGAGCGATCTTGAGCGATTCCTGCATGCCGAGGATATCGACGCCCATCCTCTGCTTCGCATCGCCATCGCGCTTTATCAATTCGAGACGATCCATCCGTTTCTGGACGGCAACGGTCGGCTGGGGTGTCTGATGATCTCGTTCTATCTCGCGTCGAAGGGTCTGCTGACCCAACCTTCGCTATATCTCTCGAACTATTTCGAGCGCAACAAGACGGCGTATATCGACCATCTGATGGCGGTGCGCCAAGGCAACCACCTGCCGGATTGGGTCGTGTTCTTCCTGCATGGTGTCGAAGCGCATGCCTTGATGCTGAACCTCTATGCGCGACCGGTGACAAGCGTGGGATCGGCATCCCGCGTCACCGGTCTGTCGACCAATGCGGCCTCGTCACTCATCGCCGATCTGGTATCGTTCGGTGTCTTGACCGAAGTCACGGGTCAGCGTCGCAATCGCCTGTTTGGATTTGACGACGATCTCAAGCTGTTCGGCCCGACTTAGGACCACAGCCCCAAGGGCCGCCCGGGAAAGCCACTCCTTAACAACCCCCTAACGTCCACGCCCAACCCATTGGAATTGCTATCAGTCCAGCGTTTGTCCACTGTGGACACCGTTTCAGATCGCCTTCCCCGCCAGCAGCTTCGGCAGCTCTCCGGTCAGCCCGGCCGCCTGCCGGATGAACGCCCGCCGCAGTCCGGGCAGCGCGCCGACGACCCCCATCCCCAGATCGCGACCCAGCCGCAGGATCGGGTTGTCGGTCGAGAAGACCCGGTTCACCGCATCCATCCCCAAGGCAAGCGCCGTCGCATCGAACCGCCGCCTGCGCTGGTATTCCTCCAGCGCGACCGCATCGCCCGGCTCTTGCCCCCGGCGGCGGGCCAGGATCAGCACCTCGGCCAGCGCGGCCACGTCGCGCAGGCCCAGGTTCAGGCCCTGACCGGCAATCGGATGCACCCCATGCGCCGCGTCGCCGACCAGGGCCACGCGGGGGGCCACGAACCGTTCGGCCAGGGACAGCGACAGGGGATAGGTAAACCGCGCACCGGCAAGGCTGATCTCGCCCAGAAAATCGCCGAACCTCGGTCGCAGCGCGGTCAGATACTGATCATCCGGCAGCGCCTGGATCGCGGCGGCCACCTCGGCGGTCTCGCTCCAGACGATGCTGGAATGGTGGCCCCCCTTCAGCGGCAGGATCGCCAGCGGACCGGACGGCATGAAGAACTGTTGCGCGATGCCGTGGTGGTCCTTTTCGTGCCGGATCGCGGTCACCAGCGCGGTCTGGCCGTAGCCCCAGCCGACCCGCCGGATCCCGGCCCGCGTCGCCACGCCAGACCCGCGCCCGTCGCAGCCGACCAGCAGCCCCGCCGTCAGCACCCGGCCGCTGGCCAGCGTCACCGCCACGCCTGACCCTGACCCCTCTTGCGCGACGACCGTTTCGCCCGACAGCAGCGTCACCCCCGGCGCGGCCTGAATCGCGGCCAGAAAGGCGGCGTACAGGAACCGATCCTCCAGCATGTGGCCCATCGGGCCTTCCTCGATCTCGGCGGCGTCGAAATGGAGGAAGAACGGCGCAGCGCCTTCACCAGCACGGCCATCGCTGGCCTTGATTTCCAGGATCGGCTGGGCCTTGTCGGCAACCGCCCCCCAGACCCCGATCGCCTTCAACAGCCGGACCGAGGCGATGGCCAGCGCATAGGCCCGCCCATCGAACCCCGCTTCGGCCCGGTCGGGCGCGGGGCGGGCATCGACCACGGTCACGCGGAACCCTCCCGCCGCCAGCGCCAAGGCCAGGGCCGGGCCGTTCAGCCCACCGCCCGCGATCAGGATGTCGGTGTCCCATGTCATGCCCCCTACATACCCCGCACGCCCCGATTGTCCATGCGTCGCCAAGCCGCTACCCTGCCCGAAACAAGGGGAACCACATGACCGGCACCTGGGCACACATGACAGCGGCGGACCTTGGGCGCGAGATCGGCCGCGGTCGCATCCACCCGGTCGAACTGACCGAGGCGTTCCTTGACGCCATCGACA
>JAKQLM010000575.1 GCA_029567145.1 Pseudomonadota bacterium | reverse complement strand
CACATCGCCGGTTTCGCTGGTCAGCTTGTCCAGAAACCGCAGTTCGGCCCCGTCAGATTCGGTGAATTCCGGCCCCTCGGTCTGCGTGTCGTCTTGCGCATGGGCCGGAAAGGCCAGAGCCAGGGCCAGAAACAGTGCGATCCGCATCATGGCGTGGCGGATCCTGCCGCCGCGTCACCTTCGCCGCCGCCGGCAAATTTCATCAGCAGGGAAATCACGCTGACCGCGCCTTGGGTATCCTCGATCTCATCACCGGGGGCGAGAGCGTCAGGCATGCCGCCCGGCTGCAATTCGACGAAGGTGCCGCCAAGCAGACCTTCGGACGAAACCAGAATGGTCGAATCAATCGGCAGGATCACGTCATTGCGCACCGAAATCACGGCATCGGCGAAATAGGTTTCCGGGTTCAGCTTCAAATCGGTGACAGTGCCGACCTTGACCCCGGCCAGCCGCACATCGGTGCCGATGCTGACCCCTTCGATCGACCGGAAGCTTGCCGTCAGCGCATAGCTGTCGGCCCCCTGCATCAGGTTCGTCCCGGCCCCGGCATAGACGGTAAAGCCGATGGCCACCGCCAGAATCGCCGCACCGGCCAGAATCTCTGCGCGTTCGTAAGCCATTATTCGGGCTGCCAAGCCTCATAATCGCGCCGGGCGACCGGGTCGGCGCGGCGGATCGATCCGGGCGGGGCATAGGCAAGATCGGTGCCGGTCAGGTTTTCCTGATGCGGGATTTCCCAGGGCTTGTGCTTCAAGGGTGCCTTGGTCGGCGGTTCATCCCAGGTGAAATGCAGCCAGCCGTGCCAATCGGGGGACACGCGGCTTGCTTCCATTTCGCCGTTGAAGATCACCCAGCGGCGCTTGCCGTCACGGGTCTGATAGAACTTGTTGCCCGCGTCATCCTCGCCGACCTTCACCCCCTTGCGGGCAGTGAAAAGCTGCGTGCCAAGCGTCTGGCTGTTCCACCAGGTCAACAGGCGTTTGAGGAAGTACATCAGGGCCTCCGCTTCGATTTCCCCTCATATGGCCGAAAGCCATGCCAAGGTCTAGGGCGAAGCGCGCGGCTTTGGCAAATCCGCGGGTCATGGCCGATGCCGCAAATGAAAAAGGCGGGCCTGACGCCCGCCCTTTGC
>JAKQLM010000557.1 GCA_029567145.1 Pseudomonadota bacterium | reverse complement strand
GGATGCTGGTGCTGGCGGGCAACGACGCGGGCCTGACCGCGTTCGAGGCGGCCGTGCCCCCGCTGCAAGGCCGCTTTCCGCTGCGGCTGGGCAACCACGCCGCCTTTCACACCGCCCTGCAGGCCCCCGTCGCCGCCAAGGGCCGCGCCGCCCTACCCGAAACCCTTTTCGCCCAGCCGCAAACCCCCCTGATCGACGGTCGCGGCCATGTCTGGTGGCCGGGCGCTGCACCCACCGCCACCCTGCGCGACTATACGCTGGGCCATCAGGTCGTTCAGCCCTACGATTTCACCGCCGCTATCCGCACCGCCGCACGTGAGTTCGCACCCGACCTGTTCATCATCCCCGGCCCCGGCACCACGCTTGGCGGGGCCGTCGCGCAAAGCCTGATCCGCGCGAACTGGCGCGGGCTGACCTGCAAGGCCGATTTCCAGCGGATGCAGGCCGCCGATCCCTTCCTGATCTCCATGGCGCTGCCCGACCAGCGCGCCCTTGTCACCGGAGCTACCCCATGACCCACCCCATGACCCACGACGAAATCCTTGCCGCCGCAGGCCTGACCCCCGCCGATCTGACCGGGGGCACGCTGACCGTTCGCTCGCCCATCGACGGCGCCGATATCGCCCAGGTCCATGAGACCCGGCCCCACGAAATGCCCGCCATCATCGCCCGCGCGCAATCCGCCTTTCACCAATGGCGCGACATCCCCGCCCCGCGGCGCGGCGAACTGGTCCGCTTGCTGGGTGAAGAACTTCGCGCCGCCAAGGCCGAACTTGGCGCGCTGGTCACGCTGGAGGTTGGCAAGATCACCAGCGAAGGCCTGGGCGAAGTTCAGGAAATGATCGACATCTGCGATTTCGCCGTCGGCCTGTCGCGCCAGCTGTATGGCCTGACCATCGCCAGCGAACGCCCTGGGCACCGCATGGCCGAAACCTGGCACCCGATGGGGCCGGTCGGCGTGATCAGCGCCTTCAACTTTCCTGTGGCCGTTTGGTCCTGGAACGCGGCACTCGCATTGGTCTGCGGCAACCCGGTGATCTGGAAGCCGTCCGAAAAGACCCCGCTGACCGCCCTTGCCACGCAAAGGATCATGGACCGCGCCCTGGCCCGGTTCGGCGACGCGCCTGACGGGCTGTGCCAACTGGTCATCGGCGGCCCGGCCGTGGGCGAGGCGCTGGTCGCCTCAAAGGACGTGCCGGTGCTGTCGGCGACAGGCTCGACCCGGATGGGCAGCGTGGTCGGCCCGATGGTCGCGGCGCGCTGGGGTCGCCCGATCCTGGAGCTTGGCGGCAACAACGCGATGATCGTCGCGCCCTCGGCTGATCTGGATATGGCCGTCCGCGCCATCACCTTTGGCGCGGTCGGCACGGCGGGCCAGCGCTGCACCTCGCTGCGGCGGCTGATCGTGCATCGGTCCGTGCGCGACGACCTGGTGGCCCGGCTGGTCAAGGTCTACGGCAAGCTGCCCGTGGGCGACCCCCGGGCCGAGGGCACCCTGATCGGCCCGCTGATCGACATCGCCGCCCGCGACCGGATGCTGGCGCAACTGGACAAGGCCCGCGCGGACGGCGGCACCGTCCACGGCGGCCAGCCCGTCACCGGCCCAGGGGCCTATGTCACGCCCGCGCTGGTCGAAATGCCCGCCCAGACCGCCACCGTCCGCGAAGAATGCTTTGCGCCGATCCTGTACGTCCTGACCTATGACACGCTGGATCAGGCCATCGCCCTGCAAAACGACGTGCCGCAGGGGCTGTCGTCCTGCATCTTCACCCTGAACCTGCGCGAAGCCGAGACGTTCCTGTCGGCAGCGGGGTCGGACTGCGGCATCGCCAACGTCAACATCGGCCCGTCGGGGGCCGAAATCGGCGGCGCGTTCGGTGGTGATAAGGAAACCGGCGGCGGGCGCGAAAGTGGATCCGACGCCTGGAAGGGCTACATGCGGCGGCAGACCTCGACCGTCAACTTCTCGGCCAGCCTGCCCCTGGCTCAGGGCGTGAGGTTCGACGTCTAGTCGTCCAGCATCGAGCGTAGCCCGGCTTCAAAACCCACCACCGGCTCCCAGCCCAGCAGGCTGCGCGCGCGGGTGATGTCCGGGCAGCGCCGTCGCGGATCATTCGCGGCGGGTGCAACCTCGACCAGCGGGGACCGACTGCCCGTCAGCCGGACCACCGTTTCCGCCGCCTCGCGGATGGTGCGTTCGTCCGGGTTGCCCAGGTTCACCGGCATCGCCGCCGCCGCATCGCACAATGCCAGCGCCATCAGCCCGCGCACCATGTCGCTGACATGGCAAAAGCTGCGCGTCTGCGCCCCGCCGCCCTCCAGCCGCAAGGGCTCCCCCGCCCGCGCGGCCTCGATGAAGGCAGGCAGCGCCCGGCCATCGCCCAGCGCCATCCCCGGCCCATAGGTGTTGAACACCCGCGCTACCCGCACGTCCAGCCCGGCCATCCGCGCCATGTCATACAGCAGCACCTCGGCTGCGCGCTTGCCCTCGTCATAGCAGGCCCGCGGGCCAGTCAGGGCCACGTTTCCAGGGTAATCCTCGGTCTGCGGATGCAGCAAGGGGTCGCCATAAACCTCACTGGTCGAGGCCTGGACGATCCGCGCCCCAGCCGCCAGCGCCAATTCGGCCAGCCGCATCGTCCCCAGGACCGAGGTCTTCCACGTCTGCACCGGATCGGCCTGATAGGCCCGGGGCGAGGCTGGGCACGCCAAGTTGAACACGACCTCTGCCGCGATGGGCAGCCGGTCCAGCGACGTGACATCGGCCACCGTCAGCGGCGCCAACCCCATGTCGCGGCCCGTGGACAGATCATCCACCACCGCCACATCCGCCCCAGCCGCAACCAGCGCCCGGGTCAGGTGGCGACCGATGAAGCCCGCTCCACCGGCCACCACCACCCGCCTGCCGTTCCAACCGTTCAACACGTCACCTCTCTGGGGTCTGGTGACGGGATAGCATCAACTGAAGCGGCAGGCGAAGTGGTTTCGCAGGTCAGACAACCTCGGTCACCACCTCGATATTGCCCTTGGTCGCGTTGGAGTACGGGCAGATGAAGTGGCCGCGTTCGGCGATCTTTTCGGCCACGGCGCGATCAAGGCCGGGCAGGCTGACCACCAGCTTGACCTTCAGGCCAAAGCCGCCGTCCGACCGGCCGCCGATGCCGACATGCGCGTTCACCGTG
>JAKQLM010000529.1 GCA_029567145.1 Pseudomonadota bacterium | reverse complement strand
GACGGATGCAAAGACCGGGCTGGCGGCGGGCGTGCCGGTGGCGCTGGTCAGCTTCGGGCCGGAGGGGCGAGGGGTGGAGCGGTTCGCCCCGGCCGCGCTGCTGGATCGGTTCGAGGACCTGCCGGGGCTGGCTGACCGGCTGTTGCGCTAGCGCAAGCGTGGGACTGGAGGGGTTCACACCCTCCGGCGCATTCGGCCTTGTTTGACCCTGTGGCACAGGTCCGGATCCCCCCGTGGGATATTTGTCCAAACAGGGCGCGCAATTCTAGACTAATTTGAGGGGACGGGTTTTGCCCTCTGCGCCGCTGGCAGCGGTTTGACAGTTCAATGTGGGAACCCTAGGGTCCGCCGACCATGACCCTTGTCCCCGACGCCGCTGTAGTCCCTGCCGTCAGCCGCCATGCGGTGACCTTCGTCCTGATCACCGTGTTCCTGGACATGGTGGGCTTCGGGCTGATCATGCCGGTCTTGCCGAAGCTGATCGAGGATGTGGGCCATGTCGACATTGCCCGGGCGGCGGTGATCGGTGGCTGGATGTTCGCGGCGTTCTCGCTGGCGCAGTTCGTCTTTGCGCCGCTGATGGGCAACCTGGCCGACCGTTTCGGGCGGCGTCCGCTGCTTTTGCTGGCGATCTTCGGGCTGGGGATGGATTTCATCCTGATGGCGCTGGCGCCCACGCTGGAGTGGCTGTTCGCCGGTCGGATCATCGCGGGCATCTGCGGGTCAAGCTGGATCATCGCCTCGGCCTTCATCGCCGATGTCACGGCCCCGGATGACCGGGCCAAGGCCTATGGTCTGATGGGCGCGGCCTTTGGCGTGGGCTTCGTGATCGGCCCGGCGATCGGCGGGCTTCTGGGCGAATTGGGGCCGCGCGTGCCGTTCTGGGTCGCGGCGACGATTTCGCTGCTGAATTTTGTCTACGGCTTCTTCGTCCTGCCGGAATCGCTGGCCCCGGAAAACCGCCGCGCGTTCCAATTGTGGCGGGCCAATCCGTTCGGCGCGTTCCGGGTCTTTGCCAGCTATCCCGGCGTCTTGCCGATGGTGCTGGTGCTGGGCCTGTTCTTCTTTGCCACCTCGGTCTACCCGGCGATCTGGACCTTTTGGGGCATCGCCAAGTTCGGCTGGTCCGAGGCGATGGTCGGCGGGACGCTGGCGATCTTCGGCCTGATCGCGGGCGGCTTTCAGGGCTTTCTGACCGGCCCGGCCACCAAGCGGTTCGGCGAATGGCCGGTGGCGCTGTTCGGCATGGTCTGCGCGACGCTGGTGGTGCTGGGCTATGGCTTTGTCGGCGCGCTGTGGGGCGTGATCGCGCTGATGATCCTGCACGGGCCGGAAGGGTTCGTGCATCCCTTGCTGACCTCGCTTCTGACCAAGCGGGTGCCCGAGGATGCGCAGGGTGAGTTGCAGGGCGGCATCTCGGCGGTGACCAACGTGGCGATGCTGTTCGGAACCGTGTTCTTCGCCTTCATCTTCGGGCATTTCTGGTCCGAGGATCGCGGCTGGCGGTCGACCGATGTGGCCTATTGGGTCGCGGCGGGGTTCCTGGCGCTGACCACGCTGCTGTTCTGGCTGCTGAAGCGATCGGAAAAGGCATGACCGAGACATTCACGGGCAGTTTCACCCAGCAGGAGCCGATCCCCGAGGCGGGAATCGCGGCGGCGCTGGAGGTGCTGCGGCACGGGCGGCTGCACCGCTATAACACTGCGCCGGGCGAGATCGCCGAGACCGCGCTGCTGGAAGAGGAATTCGCGGCCTATGTGGGCGCGCGCTATTGTCTGGCTCTGGCGTCGGGTGGGGCGGCGATGGCCTGTGCCTTGCGGGCGTTGCAGGTGCAGGCCGGTGATCCGGTGCTGTCGAACGCGTTCACGCTGGCCCCGGTGCCGGGGGCGATTGCCAGTCTGGGCGCGCGGCCGGTGTTCGTCGATGTGACCGAGGACCTGACAATCGACCTTCCGCATCTGGAGGTGCAGGCCAAGGCGTCGGGCGCGCGCGTGCTCTTGTTGTCGCACATGCGGGGGCATGTCTGCGACATGGAGGCGCTGATCGCCTTGTGCGACCGGCTGGGCGTGCGGGTGGTCGAGGATTGCGCGCACACCATGGGGGCCAAGTGGAAAGGCGTGGCGTCAGGCCGGCATGGGGCGGTGGGGTGCTATTCGACGCAGACCTACAAGCACATGAACAGCGGCGAGGGCGGGTTTCTGGTCACTGACGATGCCGATCTTGCGGCGCGGGCGGTCCTGCTGTCGGGGTCCTACATGCTGTATGCGCGCCACCGCGCCGCCCCTGCGGCAGAGGTGTTCGAGGCACTGAAGCTGGAGGTTCCGAACATCTCCAGCCGGATGGACAACCTGCGGGCGGCGATCCTGCGGCCTCAGATCGGGATGCTGGACGACCGGCGGGCGCGCTGGCGGGCCTTGTATCAGGCGATGGAGGCGGGCTTGGCGGGCGTGCCGGGGGTCAGGCTGATCCCGCGCCCGCAGGCCGAGGATTATGTCGGATCGTCGTTCCAGTTCCTGCTGCCGGGCTGGGAGCCCGCGCGGGTGGCAAGCTTTGTCGCAGGCGCGGCGGCCCGGGGGGTTGAGCTGAAATGGTTCGGCGCGGCGGACCCGGCGGGGTTCACCAGCCGGTATGCGCATTGGCGCTACGCCGCGCCCGAGCCGCTGCCCGCGACCGACCGGGTGCTGGCCGGGCTGATCGACATGCGGCTGCCGCTGACGTTCTCGGTCGGGGATGTGGCACAGATCGCGCGGATTGTCGGGGATGAGGCCGGACGCGCGGCTGCGGCCGTGTCGGTGGCTCCGGTCGCGGCGCCGGTGGCGGATTGATGGCACGGCTTTTCGGTCCGGCCCGCCCGCCTGGCCCGGTGACGTCGTTCGTGCGGCGTCTGGTCAGTCTGCGCGGCCTGTTCCGCATCGTGATGGCGGTGACGGTGGTCGGGCTGATCGTGCTGCCGCTGGTGGCCGACCTTGTGAACGCCGCGACAAAGCCGATCCTGGCCGAGGGCGGCGGAACGTGTCGCATTCTGCGCGTCATCGACGGCGATACGGTCACGCTCATGTGCCCCGAGGAGGGGGTGCAAAGCGCGCGGTTGATGGGCTTTGACACGCCCGAGAAGTACGCGCCGAAATGCCTGACCGAGTTCATCGCGGCGGAACGTGCAAGCTGGGCGTTGCGGACCTTGATCCAGAAGGCGGACCGGCTGAAGGTCGCGTACAACGGCGTTGACCGATACGGTCGGGCTTTGGTGCGGCTGGAACTGGACGGGCAGGACGTGGCAGGCCGGATGGTGCGGACCGGGCTGGCGCGGGTCAACAGCGGTGGTCTGCGCGGGAGCTGGTGCTGATGCGGGTGGTGCGGGCGGGCAGGCGGTTCCTGACGGTCGAGCTGGGTGCGCTGACGGTGACCATGCTGTCGGACGGGGAAACCGCGATGCCGCTGACGCATCTGCGGGGGGCGGATGGCGCTCCGCTGGCGGATCTGGCGGGTGCGGATGTGGTGGACGGCAAGCTGCGCCTGCCGGTTCGGGCCTTTGCGGTGCAGGGGCCGGGGGGCAGTCTTCTGATCGATACCGGAGCGGCGAATGCCTGGCATCCCGGTCTGGGCCAGGTGGGGGCAGCGCTGGCCGAGGCCGGGATCGGCGCGACCGAGATCACCGCCGTCGCGTTGACCCACACGCATGTCGATCACATCAGCGGTCTGGTCGACAACGACGGTGGCCTTGCCTTTCCCAACGCCGCGCGGATTTTCGTGGCCACCGAAGAGCTTGCCGCCTTTCACGCCGAGCCGCGAATGATTCCGGCGGTTCCGCGTCTGGTGCCGCTGGAGCAGGGCGACGGGCCGATGCCGGGGGTGACGGCGATCAACGCTCCGGGCCATTCGCCGGGGCATATGGCGTTTCTGGTGGACGGGCGGCTGTTGATCTGGGGCGATCTGGTGCATCACGCGGCGGTGCAGTTCGCGGCGCCGCAGGTGACCTGGGTCTTCGACGACGACCAGCCCCGTGCCCGGTCAAGCCGCCTTGCGCTGATGGCGCAGGCGGCCCGGGCCGGGTGGCTGGTCGCGGGGGCGCATCTGCCCGACCCGGGCATCGGCCGGATCGAGCGAAAGGGCGCGGGCTATGCCTTTCACCCGGTCACGCGCTGATCACTGGGGATAGGGCGAGGTGCCGCCCAGGCTGCCGTTGGTATGCTCGATCAGCACGTCGCACAGGCAAGATTCGTCGGTGCAGGCATCGCGGGTGGCCAGGAAGGCGTCATCGCGCGGCGGGTTGGTCAGGTCGACCTGTTGGCCGGTGGCGTTTTCCATCGCATAGACCCAGGCCAGATCATCCAGCCGCCCCATGCGCCACAGCACGTCCTGCGGGCTTTCACCCGAGTCGCACATCAAACGATGCGCCGGAAGCTTGGGCTGGTCGCAACTGATGTCCGACAGGATCAGCCCATAGGACTGTTCAAGATCGGCGATGCGACTTTCAACCGCAGCGGCATCGACGACGCAGGTCGCGGCCTGGACCGGCTGGGCAACAAGGGCGGACAGAAGGAATGTACAGGCGCAACGCATGGCAGGGGTCCTTGGGTGAAACGGCCCGCAACCCTAAAGCCCTGTGCGCCGCAGGGGTCAAGGTCGGGGGAACCTGCCCTCGGGGCCGCTGGGGCCGTGAGGGGGGGACGCCCGAAAGGCCAAGGAAAACGCTCTGCCATTAACGTTTTCACCCCAGCGACGCCCCGGTTTTTCGGCCTGCCTTTGGTTGACCCCGACCGGGGGGCAGAGTAAACGGGCGGAAAGACGAAGCGGGCCGGAGAGTCCGCCTGCTCGCCTGTCGCCAGCTTCAAGGAGCCCCTCGTGGATCTTATCCTCCGAGAGTACCTGCCCATCCTCGTTCTTCTGGCCATTGCCACCGGTCTGGGTCTTGTCCTGATCCTGGCCGCCGCCGTCCTGGCGGTGCGCAATCCGGACCCCGAAAAGGTCAGCGCCTACGAATGCGGATTCAACGCCTTTGACGACGCGCGAATGAAGTTCGACGTGCGCTTCTACCTGGTGTCGATCCTGTTCATCATCTTTGACCTGGAAGTCGCGTTCCTGTTCCCCTGGGCGGTCGCCTTCGGCGAGATCAGCATGGCGGCCTTCTGGTCGATGATGCTGTTCCTTGCCGTGCTGACCATCGGGTTCGCCTACGAATGGAAGAAGGGGGCCCTGGAATGGGAGTGATGACCGGAAACGCTGCGGGCGCCGACCACGAGGTCGCCGTTCAGGCCCTGAACCGCGATCTGCAGGACAAGGGGTTCATCCTGACGTCCACGGAAGACATCATCAACTGGGCGCGGATCGGGTCTTTGCACTGGATGACCTTCGGTCTGGCCTGCTGCGCGGTCGAGATGATGCACACCTCGATGCCGCGCTATGACCTGGAACGCTTTGGCACCGCGCCGCGCGCCTCGCCCCGGCAGTCGGACCTGATGATCGTCGCGGGCACGCTGACCAACAAGATGGCCCCGGCTTTGCGCAAGGTCTATGACCAGATGCCCGAGCCGCGCTATGTGATCAGTATGGGCTCCTGCGCGAACGGGGGCGGTTACTATCACTACAGCTATTCCGTGGTACGCGGCTGTGACCGGATCGTCCCGGTCGACATTTATGTGCCTGGCTGCCCTCCGACAGCCGAGGCGCTTTTGTACGGTATCCTGCAGTTGCAGCGGAAAATCCGCCGCACTGGCACGTTGGTGAGGTAAGCCCATGTCCGAAGCCCTGCAGGAACTTGCCGCCCTGATCGCGCTGAAACAGCCCGAGGCGGTGCAATCGTCCAGCGTCGCCTTCGGCGAGCTGACGCTGGTTGCCAACCTTGCCAATCTGGAAGCGCTGGTGGAATTCCTGCGTGACGATCCGGCCTGCCGGTTTTCGTCGCTGGTGGACATCACCGCGATTGACCACCCGGAACGCGCCCAGCGGTTCGACGTGGTCTATCACTTTCTGTCGATGTACCGGAACCATCGCATCCGACTGAAGGTCGCGGTCCGTGAGGACGAAATGGTGCCGTCGATCCACGAGCTGCACCCCAGCGCCAACTGGTTCGAGCGGGAAGTCTTCGACATGTTCGGCATCCTGTTCAGCGGTCACCCCGACCTGCGGCGCATCCTGACCGACTACGGGTTCCGGGGCTATCCGCTCCGCAAGGATTTCCCGACCACAGGCTACACCGAGGTTCGCTATGACGAAGCCTTGAAGCGGGTGGTCTATGAGCCGGTCAAGCTGGTGCAGGAATACCGTCAGTTCGATTTCATGTCCCCGTGGGAAGGTGCCGAATACATCCTTCCCGGCGATCAGAAGGGGTCCAAGTAAATGGACGGCGACATCCGCGTGAACACC
>JAKQLM010000527.1 GCA_029567145.1 Pseudomonadota bacterium | reverse complement strand
TCGTGGAATTTCGCCAGCAGGTCCGCCGGGATATGTTCGGCCAATTTCGGATCGTCCACGCCGGAAATCTGGATCGATTCCGCAACCTTGTTGCGGTCGGCGCGGTCCATTATCTCTAGCCGGTCATGCAAAAGGTCATAGGCCCCGACAAAATCCCGGCCCGTGCCGATGGGCCAGGAGGCCGGGGTCACGTCGATGGCAAGGTTCTGCTGGATTTCGTCGATGATATCGAACGTATCGCGGCTTTCCCGGTCCATCTTGTTACAGAAAGTCAGGATCGGCAGGTCGCGCATCCGGCAGACCTCGAACAGCTTGCGGGTCTGGGATTCAACGCCCTTGGCCCCGTCGATCACCATCACGGCGGCATCGACGGCGGTCAGCGTGCGGTAGGTGTCTTCGGAAAAGTCGCTGTGGCCGGGGGTGTCCACCAGGTTGAAGCGGTACTGGCGGAAATCAAACGACATGGCCGAGGCGGAAACCGAGATGCCGCGGTCCTGTTCCAGCTTGAGAAAGTCGGACCGGGTGCGCCGCGCCTCGCCCTTGGCGCGGACCTGGCCCGCCATCTGGATCGCGCCGCCGAACAGCAGGAACTTTTCGGTCAGCGTGGTTTTCCCGGCGTCGGGGTGCGCGATGATCGCGAACGTCCGGCGGCGAGCGATTTCGGGCGGAAGGGCGGCACGGTTTGTCATGGCGTCCCTATAGGATGGGCATCGGTCCGCCGCAACGGAAAGCGGGGCTTGCGCGACTCGGTTTGCTGGGGAATGATGGGAACATTAAGCGAACATTGGGAGGATGACATGACTTTGAAGGAAATTGCGGATGCGTTGGTGGCGGGCTGCCGCGAGGACCGCGCGCGGGCCAACCTGGCCAGGCTTTATGCGCCGGATGCGGTGTCGGTCGAGGCGATGGACATGGGCGGCGGGCGCGAAACGCAGGGGCTGGCCGGGATCGACGGCAAGCATGACTGGTGGGAGGCGAATTTCATCGTGCACGGCCTGACGGTCGAAGGCCCGTTTCTGCACGGTGAGGACCGGTTTGCAGTCATCTTTGACATGGACACCGAAAACAAGACAAGCGGCGAGCGGCATCAGGAGCGCGAGGTTGCGATCTATCACGTCAAGGATGAAAAAATCGTTCGGGAAGAGTTCTTTTACGGCGGCTGAGGCGGCCAGGACATTGAGCGCGTGCCGCGCAAGCCCCTTGTCTCGCCCGTGCGCGTGAAGAACGCGCAGGGGCTCGGTCGATGGGGGCATTCTGCCCCCAAACCCCCTGAGAGTATTTCAGAAAGAGCAACTGGATCAGGAACTTGATGCGGGGCCTTGCCCTTCGTGGCCTGACTGCTAGGCTTTGACCAAAGCAGGAGGAAAGCGGATGGATCTGGGGATCAAGGGCAAGCGGGCACTGGTCTGTGCCTCCTCCAAGGGGCTGGGGCGGGGCTGCGCCGAGGCCCTGGCGCAAGCCGGGGTCGATCTGGTGATGAACGCGCGCGGGGCCGAGGCGCTGGAGGCCGCAGCCCACGACATCCGGGCGCGGTATCAGGTGACTGTGGTCGCCGTGGCCGCCGACATCACGACCGAGGCCGGGCGGGCGGCGGTTCTGGCCGAGGGGCCGTTCGACATTCTGGTGACCAATGCGGGCGGACCGCCGCCGGGGATGTGGTCGGACTGGGCGCGAGAGGATTTCATCAAGGCGCTGGATGCCAACATGCTGACGCCCATCGCGCTGATGCAGGCAGTGTTGCCGGGGATGATGGCGCAGGGCTGGGGGCGGGTGGTCAACATCACCAGCGTGTCGGTCAAAGCGCCGGTCCCGGTT
>JAKQLM010000526.1 GCA_029567145.1 Pseudomonadota bacterium | reverse complement strand
GGGCTTTACTGCGTCAACATCGGCTATGGCCGCGACGAGGTGGCCGATGCCATTTCCAGGCAGGCGCATCAGCTGGCCTATTACCACTCTTACGCCGCGCATACGACCGACCAGCTGGCGATCCTGTCCGACCGTCTGGTGAGGATGGCCCCGGGCAAGATGAGCAAGGTGTTCTATGGCATGTCGGGGTCGGACGCCAATGAGACCCAGGCGAAACTTGTTTGGTATTACAACAACCTGCGCGGCAAGCCGGGCAAGAAGAAGATCATTTCGCGCGATCGGGGCTATCATGGCTGCTCGGTCGTTTCCGGGTCGATGACCGGGATGAGCTTTTACCATGACCACATGGACCTGCCGATGGGCCTGATCCGCCACACCGGCGCGCCGCATCACTATTGGGGCGCGGAACCGGGCGAAAGCGAAGAGCAGTTTTCCGCCCGCCGCGCGGCAGAGCTTGAGACCATGATCCTGCACGAAGGCCCCGACACCGTGGGTGCCTTCATCGGCGAGCCGGTTCTGGGCACCGGCGGCATCACTCCGCCGCCAAAGGGCTATTGGGCGGCCATTCAGGCGGTGCTGCGCAAGTATGACGTGCTCTTGATCGCGGACGAGGTGGTGACGGGCTTTGGCCGCACTGGCGCGCTGTTTGGCTGCACCAAATACGACATTCAGCCTGACCTGATCACCGTCGCCAAGGGCCTGACCTCGGCCTATGTGCCGCTGTCGGCGGCGATCATCGGCGAAAAGGTCTACAAGGTGATCGAAGACGGGGCCGACAAGGTCGGCGCTTTCAGCCACGGCTACACCTATTCGGGCCACCCGATTGGCGTGGCCTGCGCCAATGCGGTGCTGGATATTGTCGAGCGTGAGGACCTGCCCGGCAATGCCCGCACCACTGGCGCCTATTTCCAGGACCGCTTGCAGCAGGTCTTTGCGCAGCTTCCCATCGTCGGCGAAGTGCGCGGCGTCGGGTTGATGGCGGCGCTTGAATTCGTGGCCGACCGGGACAAGAAGCAGCGCTTTGATCCGGCCCTGAAAGTCGGCGCCAAGATCTCGGCCGCGGCCCGGGCGCGCGGCCTGATTGCCCGCGCCATGCCACATGGCGACATTCTGGGTTTCGCCCCGCCCTTGGTCACGACCCGCGAGGAGGTGGACGCCATTGTGGACATCGCCGAAGCCGCCGTGCGCGAGGTTATGGACCAGTTGACCCGCGAAAAGGCCGTGGCCTGACCGCGCACCCCCGACGCGCTGCATCACCAAAGGGCGCAGTTTCGCCAGATCGCCGGTCCCGCCGCCGCTGGACCGCTGCGCCGCTTTGACTTGCCAAGGACAGAACCGATGATCGCATTGAAAAGCACAGAGCAGGCCGAAGCCGCCACCTTTCCGGTGATGAACCCCTTCGACGGGTCGGTCACGGGACAGGTGCCCGTGGCACGTCCAGAAGACCTGCCGCAGATCTTGGCCCGGGCTGCCCAGGGGCAGACTGTCGCCCGCGCGATGCCGCGCCATCGTCGCGCGCAGATCCTTGAAACTGCGGCGGCCCTTGTCGGGGCGCGGGCTGAACGCTTTGCGCATCAGATCACCGCCGAGGCTGGCAAGACCATTCGCCAGGCGCGAAAAGAGGTCACGCGCTGCATCAACACTCTGAAGCTGTCAGCCGAAGAGGCAAAGCGCGGTGCAGGCGAAGTCATTCCCTTCGACGCCTATGCCGGTTCGGAAAACCGGATCGGCTGGTTCACCCGCGAGCCCCTTGGGATCATCCTGGCCATCACCCCGTTCAACGATCCGCTCAATCTGGTTGCGCACAAGCTTGGCCCGGCCATCGCCGGGGGGAATTCCGTCATTCTGAAACCTTCGGAACTTGCGCCGCTGTCCGCCCTGGCTCTTGTGGAGGTGCTGATCGAAGCCGGACTGCCAACCGAGGTGGTGACGCCGGTCGTGGGTGGCCCCGACCTTGGCAAGGCGCTGGTTGCGGCGCGACCGATCCGCATGATCTCGTTCACCGGCGGCTTTAGGACCGGCGAAGCGATCTCGCGCCTGGCGGGGCTGAAGAAGCTTGCGATGGACCTTGGCGGCAATGCGCCCGTCATCGTCATGGCCGATGCGGCTTTGGACCTGGCGGTCGAGGCCTGCGTTTCGGGGGCGTTCTGGGCGGCTGGGCAAAACTGCATCGGCACCCAACGCATCCTGATCCAGCGCCCGGTCTACGACGCCTTCCGTGCGGCCTTTGTCGCCCAGACCGAAACCTTGCGCACTGGCGACCCGCAGGACGAGGCGACCGATGTCGGCCCGATGATCACCGAAGCGGCGGCGATGGGTGCCGAACAGCTTGTCAGTCGGGCGCTGAACGCCGGGGCGCGGGTGTTGACCGGCCATCGGCGCGCAGGTGCGCTGTACCACCCCACGGTCCTGGAGGCCGTCCCGCATGACGCCGCGCTCTGGTGCGACGAGGCCTTTGCCCCGGTGGTGACCCTGGAACCCTTTGACAGTTTCGACCAGGCCATTGCTTTGGCCAATGCCGTCGAGTTCAGCCTGCACGCCGGGATCTTCACGTCACGGCTTGACCTTGCGCTGGACGCCTCCAGCCGGATCGAGGCGGGCGGGGTGATGGTGAACGATTCCTCGGACTACCGCTTTGACGCCATGCCGTTCGGCGGGTTCAAATATGGCAGCCTCGGCCGCGAAGGCGTGCGCTTTGCTTACGAGGAGATGACCCAGGCAAAGGTCGTCTGCATCAACCGTCAGTAAAGGCTGCATCTGACTGCACCCACCTTGGTCCTTTGCCCGCCTTCCGGGCCTGCGCCTGCACGGCAAGGATTGCTGGGAACCGGGGCATCCACAGTGCCGCAGGACACCGAGGACCTGCGCATCGCGGGCAACCTGTCCGCGCGTCCAAGCGCGGGGTCGGCCCTGTTGCTATCGCAGCCAGAGCAGCGACGCGGGCAACCGCCGCTTCAGACAGCCCGGCGTTCGGGGACCCGATCACCCGCAGGGAACCCGCCGCATGCTACGCGGACGTCGGCGGCATCCTGTGCAACCGGATGGCGATCTGATAGCGGGGGCAAGTGGCGGAGTGGAAGGGATTCGAACCCTCGAGACGTTGCCGTCTGCACCCTTAGCAGGGGTGTGCCTTCGACCACTCGGCCACCACTCCGCCTGCCCGTTTAGCGACGGCATCGGGCGGG
>JAKQLM010000519.1 GCA_029567145.1 Pseudomonadota bacterium | reverse complement strand
CGTCGAACACCGCCAGTTTCTGATGATGCGTCGCAGGATACAGCGGCGGCACCGACAACAGCCGGGGCCGGGGAATCGCGTCCTTGGCCGCCAGCATCCCGCGCACGCCCGGCATTTCGCGCAGCGCCGCCACCCGGTGCGGGCTGACCAGACGGCCCAGCCAGCCGCTGACACGCCGCAACCGCGCCTGCACCACGGGCCAGAACAGCATCCGCGGCCAAAGCCCCGCAACCGCCGAATGCAGCGACGGCACCACCTCCAGCCGCGCATCCGGACCGGCCTGATCCGCCGCCGCCCACAGCATCCGCACCGTGCGCCAGGTCGCGCGGTGCAGCCGGGGCCGGGCCACCGGATCAAAGTCCGACAGCACCAGCCGCACCGCCACCCCGCGCCGCAAGGTGTGGATCATCAGATGAAACCAGGTCTCTCCCACGGCCAGCCCTTCGGCAGACCGCAGCCGGGTCTTCAGGTCAAACACCCGAAACCCGGCGACAATCTCGCGCTCGGCGGACAGGAAAGCACGTTCCAGCGCCGGATAAGCCTCGGCCGCCGTGACCAGGATGTCGACGTCAGCCGCCGTTTCGCCTGGCTTCCCGCGCGGGAAACCGGACATGACCTAGCCGCGCAGGCTGTCGGTGGACGAAAAGAACATCGCCTGACTGACGGCCGAGCGGACCTGCTCTTCGGTGTAGGGCTTGTTGATCAGGAAGGCCGGTTCCGGACGATCCCCGGTCAACAGCCGTTCGGGGAAGGCCGTGATGAAGATCACCGGAATGTCGCCGAACTGCGCCAGGATCTCGTTCACCGCCTCGACGCCCGAGGAATTGTCGGCCAGCTGGATATCCGCCAGGATCAGGTCGGGCCGATCCGCCGCCGCCATTGCCACCGCTTCGGTATGGGTCCGGGCGTTGCCGGTGACCTGATGGCCCATGCCTTCGACGATCGCCGTGATGTCCATCGCGATGATCGCCTCGTCCTCGATCACCAGCACCGCGCCGCGCACCGACGCCTCCATCTCGCGGACGGCGACATCGACCAGATGCCGGGCCTCGGCGCTGTCGATCCCCATGATCACGCCGACCTGCTTCAGATCGAACCCTTCGATCGTCGACAAGAGCAGCGCCTCGCGTGAGTTCGGGGTAAGCCCCGCCATATGTGCCTGCGCGACCGAGGCAAGACCGCCATCGGCCTCGGCCACCGGCGCACCAGAGGTGGCCCAGATCGAATGGAACACGGCGAACAGGGACACCTTGGCGTCATTGTCCTGCATCAGCAGGTCAGGCTCTGCGATCACGCTTTCCAGCACCGCCACGGCGTAACGGTCGCCGCTGGTCTGGTTGCCGGTCAAGGCGCGGGCATAGCGCCGCAGATAGGGTAGATGGCGGGCGACCGTGGCCGAAAGGTCCACCGTGTCCTGTGCGAACATTACTCACTCCATGTGGCAAACTGACGTATCCTTGGGAACCAAACGCGGGGTGCGGCGTTCGGTTCCGTGCCCGGCAAGAAAAATGCGAAAAAATCTGCGGCGCGTCGGAACCAGAGGTCGAATGGGGCGTTTGTAGGCCATGAGTAGTGGGAAGCGTAACACAAGATGACACAGAACAAGGACGAAGACCCGCCGACCAGGCAGGCAATACGGGCGCAGATCGACGAAAACCTGAAGCGCGTCTACACCACCGCGCTGAACGAGGAACTGCCCGACCGGTTCCGCGATCTGCTTGCACAGCTCAAGTCCAAAGAGCCGAAAT
This sequence comes from Pseudomonadota bacterium, assembly GCA_029567145.1. GTDB lineage: Bacteria > Pseudomonadota > Alphaproteobacteria > Rhodobacterales > Rhodobacteraceae > Tabrizicola. The sequence goes on along the minus strand of JAKQLM010000519.1, from coordinate 2,028 downwards.
CGGATTCGGGCAGCGGTTCGGGCAGCGGTTCGGGCAGCCTGTCATGACGACCAGGGCCAGACCAGAGCCCGACGATCCGCGCGACCGGCTGGCGGGCGCGATCCCCAAGCTGCGCGCCTTTGCGATCAGCCTGGCACGCGATGTCAGCAAGGCCGATGACCTTGTGCAGGAAACCATCCTCAAGGCCTGGTCCAACATGGACAAGTTCGACCCCAGAACCAACCTTGACGCCTGGCTGTTCACCATCCTGCGCAACACCTTCTACTCCTCGCTGCGCAAGACCCGTCGCGAGGTGCAGGACACCGACGGCGTGCATGCCGCTCAGCTGTCGGAAAAGCCCGCGCATGACTCGCGCCTGGCCTTCACCGACTTTCAGCGCGCATTTGACACACTGTCTCCGGAACACCGCGAAGTGTTGATTCTGGTGGGCGCTTCGGGCTTTTCCTGCGAAGAGGCAGCGGGCATGATGGGCGTCGCGATCGGCACGGTCAAAAGCCGCGCCAGCCGGGCGCGCAAGCGGTTGTCGGAAATCCTGCATCTGAAGGACGGCGAAGACATGTTCTCGGGCACCGACGGGGCAACGCAGGCGGTTGTCCTGCGCAGCACGGCAGCCGCGTTTTGAGCCTTGGGCTCAAAGGTCTGATCCTGCGCAGCAGCCTGGGTGTCCGCCTTGGCTCGACCCTTGTGCTTGCGCTGATGCCGCTGGGCATCCTGTCGGTCGTGCAGGCCAAGTCGGCCCAGCGCGAGATCGAGGCCTCTACGCTGGAAGGCGTCGCCGGGGCCTCGCTGCGGGCCGTCCAGCCGCAGGTCGAACTGATCAAGGAGGCGCAGGTGTCGGCCCGCGTGCTGTCCGCCGCCCTGTCCTTTGCGCTGGAGGAAGGCGTGGAATGCAGCGGTCGCGCCAAGGCGGTCGCCGACACGATCCCCGAAGCGACCCTGGTCGCCTATATCCCGCTGTCCGGGCTGATGACCTGTTCGTCCAGCGACACTGTCCACGACTTCAAGGACAGCCCGATCTTCCAGCGCCTTGTCGCCCAGCCCAAGCCGATGGTGATCTACAACCCGATGGGTCCGATCTCGAAAACCGCCGTTGTCGGGATCGGCCAGCCGGTCTTTGACCGGGCGGGCGTCCAGGTCGGCATCGTCGCGATCTCTCTGCCCTATCTGTCGGTCGCCCCGCAGGAATATTCCGACGCCGTCGCCCTGTGGCAACCCAGCTATCTTGCCACTTTCGGGCCGGATGGCGAAATCCTGATCTCGTCGGACGACGCCGTTGCTCCCGCCGATGCCGTGCCGCCCGGATTCCCGCTGGATGACCTGACAAGGCTGTCGGGCGTCTCCAGCTATTTTGACTCGACCGAAGGCCGCAGCATCGTGTCCGTCACCCCGGTGGCAAGCGACCTGTATCTGCTTGCCGTCTGGCAGCGCCGGTCGACCGGGTTCTGGACCCGGTCCGGCGACGTGATGCCCTTTGTCATTCCGGTCCTGACCTGGGTCGCTGCGCTGGCCGCGGCTGCCTGGGCCTCCACCCAGCTTGTCGTGCGCCATGTCCGCGCCCTCTCGCGGTCGATGACCCGCTACATGTCCGACCGCACGCACCCGGCGATCATGGACATCAACGCCGCTCCGACCGAAATCCAGCGCCTGCACGCGGTCTACCAGGACCTGATCCGCACCATCGAGCAGGACGAGGCCGACCTGCAGAACCTGATCGTCGACAAGGATGTCCTCTTGCGAGAGGTGAACCATCGCAGCGGCAACAGCCTGCAGGTCATCGCCTCGGTCATGCGGATGTATCGGCGCGAGGCCCGCGAAGACTCGATGCGCGGCGTGCTGGACAGCCTGATCAACCGGGTGATTGCGCTGTCGTCGACCCATACCAGCCTGTACAGCATGTCCGGTCGCCGCGACGTGCCGATGGACGAAATCCTGTCCGGCGTCGTCCGCAGGCTGAAAGAGATTCACGGCGTCGCCCTGGGCGTGGCGAAAAAGCAGCTCCAGCCGATCCGGATGCCGGCCGAGGCCGCA
>JAKQLM010000518.1 GCA_029567145.1 Pseudomonadota bacterium | reverse complement strand
CCCATGCGCCACCGCATCGGCCCCGGTCTCATGCGCGATCCGCACCAGATGCTGCGAAATCAGCGGGCGGGCGATCGACGTGCCCAGAAGATACAGCCCCTCATACAGCGCGTTGGCCCGGAACATCGGGAACACGAAGTCCCGCACGAATTCCTCGCGGACGTCGACGATGTGAATGTTCTCCGGCTTGATCCCCATCAGGATCGCCTTTTGCCGCGCTGGTTCCAGCTCTTCGCCCTGGCCCAGATCGGCGGTAAAGGTCACCACCTCGCAGCCATATTCCGTCTGCAGCCACTTGAGGATGATCGAGGTATCAAGACCCCCGGAATAGGCAAGGACGACTTTCTTGGGCTTCAGCATGGGACGGGCCTCCGGCGCGGTTTTGCTGGCGATTAAAGCGAAACGGGGCCAAGGGCAAGGATCGCGCCGTATGGGGTACAATCGCGGCATGCAAAGGCATTCCTTGCCATGCCAACCCGCTTGCTGCATCTGGACCCTATGACCCGCTTTTCCGATGCCGCCCGCCAGACCACCGCCGCCCTGCGCGCGCTGTTTCCCGAAACGCCTTTGCAGCGGAACGACCATCTGTCGGCCCGCTACGACGCCGAGATCTGGCTGAAGCGTGAGGATCTATCCCCCGTCCGCAGTTACAAGCTGCGCGGGGCCTTCAATGCCATGCGCAAGGTCCGCGCCCGCCAGCCGGATCAGCGCCAGTTCGTCTGCGCCAGTGCCGGCAACCACGCGCAGGGGGTCGCCTTCGCCTGCCGCCACTTTGGGGTTCAGGGCGTGATCTTCATGCCGGTGACGACGCCGCAGCAAAAGATCGACAAGACCCGCATCTTTTGCGGCGATCAGGTCCGGATCGAACTGACCGGCGACTATTTCGACCAGACCCTTGCCGCCGCACAGGCCTTTTGTGCCGAAAAGGGCGCGCATTTCCTGTCGCCGTTCGACGACGCCGACGTGATCGAGGGTCAGGCATCGGTCGCGGTCGAGATGCAGGATCAGCTTGGCCGTGCGCCGGACATGGTGGTGCTGCCGGTCGGCGGCGGCGGTCTGGCGTCCGGCGTGACCGGCTTTTTCCGGCAGGTCGCGCCACAGGTCGCGTTCCGCTTTGTCGAGCCGCTGGGCGGGGCCAGTCTGACCGCCGCGTTGCGGGGCGGCGCCCCGGTGAAACTGCCGCGCGTCAACAGCTTTGTCGACGGTGCCGCCGTGGCGCGGCTGGGGGACCGGACCTTTGCCATGCTGGACTGGGTCAGCCCGAACCACGTGCATCTGGCGCCCGAAGACCGGATCTGCGTCACCATGCTGGAGATGCTGAACGTCGAAGGCATCGTGCTGGAACCCGCCGGTGCCCTTTCGGTCGATGTGCTGCCTGAACTGGCCGAAGAAATCCGCGGCAAGACCGTGGTCTGCGTCACCTCGGGCGGGAACTTCGACTTTGAACGCCTGCCCGAGGTCAAGGAACGCGCGCAGCGCTATTCCGGCCTGAAGAAATACTTCATCCTGCGCATGCCGCAGCGCCCCGGTGCCTTGCGCGAATTCCTGAACATGCTTGGCCCGGATGACGACATCACCCGGTTCGAATACCTGAAGAAATCGGCCCGCAACTTCGGCTCGGTCCTGATCGGGATCGAAACCAAGGATGCCAACGGTTTTCGCGACTTTACCGACCGGATGGACGCCGCCGGTCTGGCGTTTCGCGACATCACCAGCGACGAAGCGCTGTCCGAGTTCCTGATCTAGGCCGCCGAGACGTCATTCAGCCGGGCAAGCAACTGTGCCCGAGAGGTGCGGTAGACCGCCGCCACCTGGGTCGCATCGACACCCCCATGTCCCAATGCCGCCCGGCGTTCGCCGTCATGGCAGATCGCCGCCAGATCGGACAGGCCCAGGTTCAGCGCGCTGCCCTTCAGGAAATGCAGCTGCCCTTCCACCTTGTCATCCGGCAGGCCCGCCATCAGCGCGGCCACCGCTTCTTCCGCTTCGTCCAGGAACATGTCCGCGACTTCTGCAAACCCATCGGCCCCGATTTCGTCGCGCAATTCCTCCACCCGTTTCCAGTCGATCATAGCAACCCCCAAGTCAGCCCACGCCGTCAGACTGCACCGATCGTCCTTAAGGATTGGTGCCCGGAGTCCGGCAAATCCTGCGCAATTTTACGCTTCACCTTGCGTTAAGGCGGCGCGGCCAAGCTTTGCGGGTTGCCAATGAAAGGACCAAGCGTGTCTGCCAGCCTGTTGCCAGTCCAACCCGTCGATCCGGGGGCCGCCTCGACCCGGCATGTGCTGGTCGTGGATGACAGCCGGGCGCAACGTCACATGGTTTCCATGCAATTGCGGCGCTGGGGCTACCGGGTGACCGAATGCGAATCCGGCGATGCGGGGCTGGCGATCTGTGCGGATGAGCCTGTTGACATCATCATCAGCGACTGGATGATGCCGGGTCTGACCGGGTTGGAATTCTGTCGCAAATTCAGGGACCTGGGCCGCGAAAGCTATGGCTACTTCGTGCTTCTCACCTCGAAATCCGAAACCACCGAAATCGCCGACGGGCTGGAGGCGGGGGCCGATGACTTTCTGACCAAGCCGGTCGCCAGCAGCGAATTGCGCGCCCGCCTGCGGGCGGGAGAGCGGATGCTTGCCATGCAGGCCGAGCTTCTGACCAAGAATCGCGTCATCGCCAGCACGCTGATCGAATTGCAGAAGCTGTATGATTCGCTGGATCGCGACCTGATCGAGGCGCGGAAGCTGCAACAGACCCTGATCCGCGACCGGGTGCGCGATTTCGGCTGGGCGCGGGCCTCGCTGATCCTGCGCAACTCGGGCCGTGTGGGGGGCGATCTGGTCGGCAGTTTCCGCGTGGATGACGACCGTGTCGCGGTCTATTCCATCGACGTGTCAGGGCATGGCGTCGCCTCGGCGATGATGACGGCGCGGCTGGCGGGGTTCCTGACCGGCTCGTCGCCGGATCAGAACCTGGCCTATGACAAGTCACCCACCGGCGCGCAGGTGCTGTTGCCACCGGATGCGGTCGCCGAACGCTTCAACCGCCTGATGCTAGAAGAAATCCAGGCAGAGCAATACTTTACCATGGTCTTTGCCATCGTTGACCGGGCCTTGGGGACGGTCAGCCTGTCGCAGGCCGGGCACCCGCACCCCTATATCCTGCGGGGTGACGGGGGGGTGCAGACTCTGGGTCAGGGCGGTCTTCCGATCGGGCTGATCCCGGGCGCGGGCTACGACAGCTATCACGCCGACATCGCCCCGGGCGACCGGTTGCTGCTGGTGTCGGACGGCTTCACCGAATGCCCGCTGCCCTCGGGCCAGGATTTCGGAGAGGAGGGGATGCTGCTCAGCCTGCGCCGGTCGGCCCATCTGTCGGGCGCCGACCTGCTCGAGGCGCTGGTCTGGGACCTGTCGCAGCAGTCCGGCAGTGATTCGTTTCCCGATGACGTGTCGGGGATCGTGCTGGACCTTTTATGACAGGACCCGCGCCAGCATTGCCCGGTCGCCCGGATTGCCCAAAAGCGTCAGCGCCCGGTCAACCGGCAGCCAGACGGCACTGTGCCCGGTCTCGGTCGGGGGGCCAAGACGACGGACGGGGCGGGCCAGATAGACCGTGCACAGCTTTTCCGCCCAAAGGTCGTACTCCGGCATGTAGGTAAAGCGGCGGAACACCCCCAGATGCCGGGTGACGGCGATTTTCCACCCTGTTTCTTCAATCACTTCGCGGTGCAGCGCCGGGATCGGATGCTCGCCCGGGTCGATGCCGCCTCCGGGCAGCTGGAACTCGGGCACCGGGGCGGCCTGGTGCGTCGAAAGGATGTGATCGCCCTGCAAAAGCACCGCGTAAACCCCCGGCCTGCGGGTGTAGCGCTGACCGGGTTGCACCGGCTCGCCATAGCGTCGGATCATCATGCCCCCTTGGACCTGCGGTTGATGTGCTTATATAGCCGCGATATGCCAAGTCTGGCAGCTTCAGGATACCCCATGACCATCGGTTCGCAAATCGCCTGGGACGATACCGTCCTGCCATTCCAATTGGACGCCTCGGGCATCCGCGGTCGCGTCGCGCGGCTGGACGGGGTGCTGGATCAGGTGCTGAAACAGCACGCCTACCCCCCGGTGATCGAGGCGCTGGTCGCCGAAACCGCGCTTTTGACCGCTATGATCGGCCAGGCCGTCAAGCTGCGCTGGAAGCTGTCGCTGCAAGTGCGCGGCAAGGGCGCGGCCCGGCTGATCGCGACCGACTACTACGGCCCGACCGCCGAAGGCGAACCCGCCCGCGTGCGCGCCTATGCCAGCTATGACGCGGACCGGCTGGACCATGACGCCGACCCGTTCAGCCAGATCGGCGAGGGGTATTTCGCCGTGATGCTGGATCAGGGCGAAGGCATGACCCCCTACCAGGGCTTTACCCCCATCGCCGGTGGCAGCCTGTCCGCCTGCGCCGAGACCTATTTTGCCCAGTCCGAACAGATCCCGACCCGCTTCCAGCTTGCCTTCGGCAAAAGCCGTGAACCCGGCCGTCCCGAACATTGGCGCGCGGGTGGCATCATGCTGCAGCACATGCCGTCAGTCGGGGGTGTCGCCGCCGATCAGGGCAGCGGCGAAGGCGGCCTGCTGACCCATGCCGACATCCTTGGCGGGGCCGAATCGGAAAACTGGAACCGCGCCAACCTGCTTCTGGACACGGCCGAGACGCTGGAGATGATCGGCCCCTCGGTCACTCCGACCGAACTGCTGGTGCGTCTGTTCCACGAAGAAAGCCCGCGCGTGTTCGATGCCCAGCCCGTTCGGTTCGGCTGTTCCTGCACCGAAGACAAGGTGCGCGCCACGATGTCGATCTACAGCCAGAAGGACATCGCCCACATGACGACCGAGGCGGGCGTCGTCACCGCCGACTGCCAGTTCTGCGGCGCGCATTACGAACTGGACCCCAAGACGCTGGGGTTCGAAGCGGTCAAGGCGGAATGACTGACCCGGTCGAGGCAGGGCTGCGCGCAGCCCTTGCCCGCCCGGCCGGGCCATCGTCCGACTTCGACCTGAACCCTGATCTGCGGTCCCCTGCCGACAAGGCCTTGCGCCCGGCGGGGGTGCTGGTCCCCATCTGGCTGCGGCCCGACGGGGCGGCGCTGATCCTGACCAAGCGGTCCTCGCATCTGAAGCATCATCCCGGCCAGATCGCGTTTCCGGGTGGCAAGGTCGATGCGACCGACGCTAGCCCCGAAGCCGCCGCCCTGCGCGAAGCGCGCGAGGAGATCGGCCTTGACCCGTTGCGGGTGCAGATACTCGGGACCTTGCCGGTGCATGAAACCGTGACCGGCTTTGCCATGACCCCCTTTGTCGGCCTGTTGCGCGGCGACTTTACCCCGGTGCCCGAAGCCGGGGAGGTCGAGGAAGTCTTTACCGTCCCCTTGTCGCATGTCACGTCACCCGATCGCTTTGCCATCGAACATCGCCGCTGGATGGGCGTCTCGCGGCGCTATTACACGGTGCCTTACGGCCCCTATTACATCTGGGGGGCGACAGCGCGTGTCCTGCGCGGGCTGGCCGAACGGGTGGGGCCATGAAGATCATTGGCGACTGGCTGACCTATCCCGAAACCCAGGCCCTGTGTCTGGCGCTGGAAACCTCTGGTCACCGGGCACTGTTCGTCGGCGGCTGCGTGCGCAATGCCCTGCTGGGCGTCCCTGTCGGAGACACCGACCTTGCCACCGATGCTCTGCCGAAAACAGTCTCGAACATTGCGGAAAATGCCGGTTTCAAGGTCATCCCGACCGGCATTGACCATGGGACTGTGACCGTGGTTGCAGGCGGACGCCCGCATGAGGTGACCACGTTCCGCCGCGATGTCGAAACCGATGGCCGCCGCGCCGTCGTCGCCTTTTCCAGCGATATCGCCGAGGATGCCGCCCGCCGCGATTTCACGATGAACGCGCTGTATGCCGACCGGCATGGCACGGTGATCGACCCGCTTGGCGGCCTTCCGGACCTTCGGGCCCGCCGCGTCCGCTTTGTCGGCGATGCCGAAACCCGCATCCGCGAGGACTATCTTCGCATCCTGCGGTTCTTCCGTTTTCACGCCGCCCATGGCGACCCCGATCAGGGCCTTGACTCCGATGCCCTGGCCGCCTGTGCCGCCCTTTCAGCGGGATTAGAGACGATTTCGAAAGAGCGTATCGGTGCCGAGATGCGCAAGCTTCTGGCCGCCGCCGACCCCACTCCGGCGCTTTCGGCCATGGCGCAGACCGGAATCCTGGCGCGCATCCTGCCGGGTGCCGACCCGCGCGCGGTCGGACCTTTGGTCCACCTTGATCCCCGCGCCGATTGGCTTTGCCGACTGGCGGCCCTTGGGGGTGCTGATCCGGTCCAACACCTCCGGCTGTCCAAAGCCGAAGCCCGCGACCTGACCGATCTGCGCGACGCTGTCGGCAGCGGCGAAACTGCTGCGGCGCTGGGCTGGCGGCTGGGTCGGCAGCGCGGCTGGGATGCCATCCTGTTGCGCGCGGCGCTGATGGAACAGCCACTTGCGCAAGCCGCGAAAGACGAGATCGCGCGTGGTGCCGTCGCCCGCTTTCCGATCACCGCAGCCGACCTGATGCCGACCCTGCAGGACAGGGCGCTGGGCACCCGGTTGAAGCAGCTTGAACGGCGCTGGCTGGCATCTGACCTGACCCTCAGCCGCGACGATCTGCTGAAAGGGGCGTGACAATCCGCCGCGACTGCGCTACCAGAACCGCACCCAAGGAACGGAGACCAGCATGGATATCGGGACATCGCCACGACTCACCTGAGCCGGCCGATCCCGACGTGGCGGCCGCCCCAGGCACCGCTTCACCCTCCATCGCTGCATCAAACTTCGGGTTCTTCCCATGTTCCGCTTCTTCGAAAACCTTGTCGATCCCTATCAGCCCTATGCTGAACAGGACGCCCCGCCCACCCGGCTGTGGCCGTTCCTGAAGGACTACCTGCGTCCGTTCAAAGGCGTTTTTGCCGTCACCGCGCTGTTTTCGGTGGCCAACGCCGTGCTGGATGTCGGGCTGATCTGGTATCTTGGCCGCCTGGTTGACCTGATGTCGAACCAGACTCCGCAGGAGTTTGTCATCAATCACTGGGTCGAGATGCTGGTGACCGCTCTGGTCATCCTGTTCGTCCGCCCGCTGGTTGCGGGTGGTTCGGTCGGCCTCTTGCACAACACGATCATGACCAACTTCGGCACGATGATGCGCTGGCGGGCGCACCGGCATGTGCTGCGCCAGCCCGTCGGCTGGTTTGAAAGCGACTTTGCCGGGCGGATCGCCAACCGGATCATGCAGGCCCCCCCTGCAGCGGGCGAGGCGGTGTTCCAGGTCTTCGACATGGCCGCCTTTGCCGCCGCCACCTTCAT
>JAKQLM010000511.1 GCA_029567145.1 Pseudomonadota bacterium | reverse complement strand
CGTGTTCCGCCTGAACATGAGCCACGGCGCCCATGAGGACATCCGCAAGCGCCACGAGATCATCCGCCAGGTCGAACGCGACCTTGGCCGCCCGATCGGCATCCTGGCCGACCTGCAGGGGCCGAAGCTGCGGGTGGGCGTGTTTGCCAATGGCGAAGAAGACCTGGTCGAGGGTGCGGCGTTCCGGATGGACCTGTCTTCGGCCCCCGGCGATGTGCACCGGGTGAACCTGCCGCACCCCGAGATTTTCGCGGCGCTGGAGGCAGGGACAAGCCTTCTGGTCAATGACGGCAAGATCCGCCTTCAGGTGAACGCTTGCGGCAAGGACTTCGCCGAATGCACCGTGATGGTGGGCGGCACGATTTCCAACCGCAAGGGCGTGAACGTGCCCGACGTGGTCCTGCCGGTCGCGGCCCTGTCCGAAAAGGACCGGGGCGATCTGGAATTTGTCTGCGAGCTGGGCGTGGACTGGCTGGCGCTGTCCTTTGTGCAGCGCCCCGAGGATGTGATCGAGGCGCGCGGTCTGGCCAAGGGCCGGGCGGCGATCCTGTCGAAGATCGAAAAGCCCGCTGCCGTGAAGGCCTATGACGCCATTCTGCAAGTGTCGGACGGGATCATGGTCGCGCGCGGTGACCTGGGCGTCGAACTGCCGGTGACCTCGGTCCCGCCGATCCAGAAGCGGCTGGTGCGCGGGGCGCGGGCTGCGGCAAAGCCGGTGATCGTGGCGACGCAGATGCTGGAATCGATGATCGAATCGCCGGTGCCGACGCGGGCCGAAGTGTCGGACGTCGCGACGGCGATCTATGAAGGCGCGGATGCGATCATGCTGTCGGCGGAATCGGCGGCGGGCAAGTATCCGGTCGAGGCGGTCCGCACCATGAACGACGTCGCGATGAGCGTCGAAAAGGACCCGACCTATCGCAGCGTGATCGAGGCCAGCCGTCAGGTCCGCCGCGAATCGGTGGCGGACGGGATCGTGGCCGCCGCGCGCGAGATTGCCGAAGCGACCAACATCAAGGCGATCTGCTGCTTTTCCCAGACCGGGACCACGGCCGCCCTCGTCGCCCGCGAACGCCCGCATGTGCCGATCATCGCGCTGACGCCGCTGTTGTCCACCGCGCGGCGGATGGCGCTGACCTGGGGCGCGCATTGCGTGATCACCGAACCGCAGGAACGGTTCAAGGGCGCGGTTCTGGCGGCGGTGGGTGCAGCCCGCGCCGATGGCTTTGCGACCGAGGAAGACCAGATCGTCGTCACCGCAGGCGTGCCGTTCAACGTCAAAGGCACGACGAACATCCTGCGCGTGGCCCCCTGCGACGAGCGGTTGATCTCTCGCGTGGACCCGGAGTAAGCTGGCCTCCGGGTGGATAGCCGTGAGGTATCATGGATACGGATCTGGTTCTGACGCTTGGCATCCTGCTTCTGGCATTGACGATCCCGTCGCTGCTGGCGGCCTGGGTTGAAGGCCGGGCGCCCCGGATGGGGGCGCTGATGCTGTTGGCGTCGTCGTCGATGATCGTGACCGCGCTGATGTACCGGCCCACGGGCTATCGGTTCGACGAAATCCCGACGGTGATGCTGAACGTCGCCGCGCGCCTGGTGAACTGAACTCGCCCCTTGCACCTTTTCGGCGCCGCCCCTATAGGAGCGGCCTGATTACCCGCACGGCCGGCCCACGTGGCATGCCGAGTCGTGCCTGAAACCACGGAGATGGAAATGCCCAAGATGAAGACCAAGTCGGCGGCGAAGAAGCGTTTCAGCTTCACGGCCTCCGGTCGGGTGAAGGCCGGTCCCGCCGGCAAGCGCCACGGCATGATCAAACGCACGACGAAATTCGTCCGCGACGCTTCGGGGGCGATGCTCCTGTGCGACAGCGATGCGAAGATCGTCAAGAAATACATGCCCTACGACCGGTAAGGAGAGCACCAGATGTCCCGCGTCAAATCCGGTGTGGTCACCCACGCCCGTCACCGCAAGGTGATCAAGGCTGCCAAGGGCTATTATGCCGCGCGCAGCACGAACTTCCGCACCGCCACTCAGGCGGTCGACAAGGCCAACCAGTACGCGACCCGCGACCGCAAGACCCGCAAGCGCAACTTCCGCGCGCTGTGGATCCAGCGGATCAACGCAGCGGTCCGGCTGTTCGACGCCGAGATGACCTATTCGCGCCTGATCAACGGTCTGGCGAAGGCCGGGATCGAGGTGGACCGCAAGGTGCTCGCCGATCTCGCCGTGCATGAGCCCGAGGCGTTCAACGCCATCGCCGGCCAGGCGAAAGCCGCGCTGGTCTGAGGGTTTCAGGCGTCTGTATTCGGAGGGGCCCTGCGGTGACGCGGGGCTTTTTCTTTTGGCGCGGCGCGGGTTGTGCCGTCGGTTGGGGGGTTTCACACCCCCCAAACCCCGCGTGGGATATTTTTCCAGAGAGGAAGGACAATTTTAGTCGAATTGTCCGGATTGTGGTCTACCGGTTGAAGACGCGCGAAGGGTGCAGCTCGCCGCCCTGGTAAGTGCCGACGGCGATGGCCTGGCCGTTCAGGCTGGCCCAGCCTTCGCTGCCCCAGTCAGCATGGGCGATGACCATGCCGGGGTTGCCGTTGCGGAGCCGCGCGGCACCCTCGGGGGTGGCGGGGAATTCGGGGAGGTCTTGCAGCCCGAGTTCGAGGGGAAGGAGACGGGCGTCAAGCGCGTCAGTCTTCGCCTCGGCCTCGATCTGGTCCATCGTCACGCCGTCTTCGGCGCGGAAGGGGCCGGACCAGGTGCGTCGCAGCCAGGCGACATGGCCAAGGCACCCCAGCGCAAGCCCAAGGTCGCGCGCGATGGAGCGGACGTAGCCGCCCTTGCCGCAGACCATTTCCAGATCGACATGGTCGGGATCGGGGCGGCCCGGCATCGTCAGGCTTTCGACCCACAGCGGGCGCGCGGCGAGGTCCATCACCTCGCCTTCGCGGGCCAGGTCATAGGCCCGGTCGCCGTCCACCTTTACCGCCGAATATTGCGGGGGAACCTGGCTGATAGCGCCGCGGAAGGCCTGCAGGGCGGCCTGGATCTGCGCGTCGGTGGGGCGCTGGTCGCTGGTCGCGATCACCGTGCCCGAGGCGTCGTCGGTGTCGGTCTGCGCGCCAAGCGTCACCCGGAAGCGGTAGCACTTCAGCGCGTCGGTGATGTAGGGGATGGTCTTGGTCGCCTCTCCCAATGCCACCGCCAGCACCCCGGTCGCGTCGGGGTCAAGCGTGCCGGCATGGCCCGCCTTCTGGGCGGACAACGCCCATTTCACCTTGTTCACCACGGCGGTCGAGGTGATTCCGGCGGGTTTGTCCACAATCAGCCAGCCGCTGATCGCGCGGCCCTTTTTCGTGCGCGCCATTCTGGGTCAGCCCTTCGGGACAACGGTGCCGACGATCGGCCCCATGGGAAAGCCCGCGTCGTGGCGGCCAAGTTCGGGGGCGTAAAGCCGCGAGATGTTGCCGTCGAAGTAAAGCGCGTCCTGCAGGCCAAGCTCGTCCCGGAACAGGCGGGCGAAGCTGTGGAAATTCACCGCCTCGTTCGAGATGGCGAACACCGCGCGGTCGCCGTCCCGGGTGACGCCGACACCGTTGCGGATATAGGTGCTGTCGCTGTCGGGCAGAAGCTTGGGGTGCAGGTCGCCTTCCAGCACCAGCATCGGGCCGGACTGGGTGGCAAAGCGGCAGTCGGGGCGGTCAGCCTTGAAGGCGCGGCTTTCCACCACGCGGAAGCTGTCGCCCCAGCAGAAGACTCCGTTTGGCAAGAGGCCGAAGTTGCCGGGTCCGTCGCGGGTGACCAGGGGCGCGTATTCGACGCCCTCTTCGACATGCAGGCCCACTGGGGCAAGGTCGCGGTGGTACATGCCGGCATTCATCGCAAAGCCGAGCGTCTGGCCTTGCGTGTCCAGTTC
>JAKQLM010000499.1 GCA_029567145.1 Pseudomonadota bacterium | reverse complement strand
GCGACGCAGGCTTCGATGGCGGCAACCTGGCTTTCGTGGTCGCCGTCAACCTTGCCGGCATAGGCCTTGAGGGTCACGCCCAGCTCGGCTGCCTTGGCTTCGGCACCTTCCTTCATCTTGACGAAGAAGGGGTTGGTGTCGGTTTTGGTGATCAGGCAGGCCGAAACGCCGTCCTGCGCCGAGGCGATGCCAGCGGACAGGGCAAGCACGCCCGCGCCCATCAGGGCTTTCGTGAACATTTTCATATGGTATCCTCCCAAGGATCGGGCCGTTCCTGGCCCGTTGCAAAAGGCTGCGCGCAGACTGGCAGTCGTCGCTGCGCCGGGGGCCAGAAAAGCTGATTCCCGGGCCTGCGTCAAGATAATTAAATCACTCTGATTTATTATTGACAGGGTGCCGCTTTCCTTCGCACTCTGCCCGGGTCGTCCTAGGCCTGAACCAGCGAGTCCCTTGCGTGAGACTGTATGTCGATCCCAGCCATGATCCCCGTCCCAGCCCCGAGGCTGCGGGGCTGCGTGGGTCGAACCAGTCCGGGATGCGCGACTGGAACGAACGGCTGGTGCTAAGCCTGGTGCGGCAGAACGGGGCGCTGGCCAAGTCGGACATCGCGCGGATGACCGGGCTGTCGGCGCAGACCGTCAGCGTGATCATGCGCGGGCTGGAGCAGGACGGCCTGCTGGTCCGGGGCGAGCCGATCCGGGGCCGCATCGGCCAGCCCTCGGTGCCGATGTCGCTGGCGGCGGACGGGGCGTTCTTTCTGGGGCTGAAGATCGGGCGGCGGTCGGCGGACCTGGCCCTGGTGGATTTCCTGGGCCGGGTGCGAGGCGCGCGGCGGCGGGTCTACCGCTATCCGACGCCCGACGCCGTGGTCGCCTTCGTGGCCGAGGCGCTGCCCGCGTTGCTGGCCAGCCTCCCGGCCGACCGGCGCGACAGGGTCGGCGGGATGGGCGTCGCGATGCCGTTCCAGCTGTGGTCTTGGGTGCAGGACATCGGTGCGCCGCAGTCCGAGATGGACGCCTGGCGCGAGCGGGACATCCAGGCGGAACTGGGCGCGCTGTCGGGCCTGGCCGTGCATGTCCAGAACGACGCGACGGCGGCCTGCGGGGCGGAACTGGTGTTCGGCACGGGCGAGCGGCCCAAGGATTTCCTGTATTTCTACTTCGGCTATTTCATCGGTGGCGGGCTGGTGCTGAACGGCCAGCTGTTCACCGGGCGCAATGGCAATGCGGCGGGCGTGGGCCCGATGCCGGTGCCGGGGCCGGACGGGCGGATGCACCGGCTGTTTTCGGCGGCCTCGATGTCGGTCCTTGCCGCGACGATGGAGGCGGGGGGGCAATCCTCGGACCATCTGTGGGAAAGCCCCGACCGCTGGACCGTGCCGGAACCGGTGCTGGACGCCTGGATGACCAGCGCGGCGGACGGGCTGGCGGCGGCGGCGCTGACGGCGGCGGCGCTGCTGGAGATCGAGGCGGTGATGATCGACGGCTGGATGCCGGTCAGCGTCCGGGCCGAAATCACCCGGCGGACCGAAGCCGCGCTGTACCGGCTGGACCTGTCCGGGATCGAGCCGCCCGGGATCCGCGAAGGCAGCGTGGGGGCCGAAGCGCGGGCGCTGGGGGCGGCGGCGATCCCCCTGGCGCAGCGCTACATGATCGACCAGAACCCCTCGGTGCGCGAGGGCTGACCCCTTGAAGGGCCGAAGGTTCCGGCGCACACCGGGCCGATGACCGACCTTGCGCATCTTGCCCTGTCCGGCGCGACCCTGGCCGTCCGCGTCACCCCGAACGCCCGCCGTGCTGGCGTCTATGTGGTGGACGGCGTGATCCGCATCAGCGTCACCGAAACGCCGGAAAACGGCCGCGCGACGGATGCCGCCCGCGTGGCACTGGCCCGCGCATTGGGCGTGGCGAAAACCCGGCTGACGCTGCTGCGCGGGGCTGCGTCGCGCGACAAGCTGTTCCGGCTGGACTAGGCCTTGGGGCCTTCGGGTCGTTGCAGCCGATAGCTGCCTTCGGGCAGGTCAAGCGCTGCGGCCAGATCGCGGACCTGGGTCAGGGACAGGGTGATCCGCACCACCTCGTCGCTGCGCGGATCGACCTGGTCGATCGTCACGCAATCCTCGAAGGCGTTCAGGATCACGTCTTCCTGCAGGGGGAGATCCTCGCCGTCGTCGACAAGCGTGATCACGGTGGCGTCGAAGTCGTGCTCGATGGTGAACATGGGCAAAGCCTAGCGCCGCGCCGGGCCTGCGGCAAGCCGCCCGCTGCAATGACGCTTGCGTGAGCCGGGGTTTCCCCCGCCCGGCGATTTGCTACCTTGGGCGGACCCCGGATCTGGCCCGGCCCCGGAAAGGTTTTCCCCGATGCGTCTGCCCGTGTTTGCCGCCCTGATCCTGACGCTGGGCGGCTGTGTGTCCAGCTATCAGCCGCCGCCGCCGGTGTCGGATGCCGACCGGACCGCCGTCGTGCAGCCCGCGGCCCGTGCCGCCCGGACCTTCATCGAGGTGGTCGCCCGGGTCGAACCCGTGGCCGAGGACCTGTGCCGCACCCGCGGCGTGGCGCGGAACTGCGATTTCCGCATCGTGGTCGATGACCGCCCGGGCCAGCCGCCGAACGCGTTTCAGACGCTGGACAAGTTCGGCCGCCCGGTGATCGGCTTCACCCTGGCGCTGATTGCCGACGCGCGCAACGCCGACGAACTGGCCTTTGTCCTGGGCCACGAGGCGGCGCACCACATCGAAGGCCACATCCCCCGGCGGCAGGATCAGGCGCTGTCCGGCGCGCTGGTGGCGGGCGTTCTGGCACAAGCCAGTGGGCTGTCGCCGGACGAGGTCCGCTCGGCGCAAGAGATGGGGGCAGAGCTGGCCGCCCGCAGCTATTCGCGCGAGTTCGAGCTGGAGGCCGATGCCCTGGGGGCCGAGATCAGCCTGATCGCGGGGTTCGATCCGATGCTGGGCACCGGGTTCTTCGACCGGCTGCCCGACCCCGGCGACCGGTTCCTGGGCAGTCACCCGCCGAATGCGCAGCGCAAGGCGCTGGTCGCAGCGACGGTGCGGCGGCTGCAGGCCGGGTGATGCGGGACGCTTGATCTGGGTCAAGGCGGCAGCCGACCCTTGGGCGCAGCATCCGGGCATGGGCTTGCAAAGGGGGCTGGCAATGATCGGATATCCGGAGGCTCCGAAGGCCTGGTGGCTGACGCGCGGCATGGCGCGGATCTCGGGCGTCAATCTGGCGCGGGCCGTGCTGGATGGCTGGCTGCAACGAGGCGAGCTGGAGCATCTGGTCGCACGCTGTGCCGCCTGCAGCGCCGGGCGCGACTGCGAGGCCTGGCTGGCCACCTCGGGTCGGGCGGATGCGATGCCCGATTTCTGCCCGAACAAGCCCGGGATCGAGGCGCTGTCAGATTAGGCCGGGCTGGGCTTGGGCCGGGCTGGCAGGCCGCCGCCGGATCGCCTATGCCTTGGCCCCATGATCGTTCTGGAAGACCTGCTGCGCGACCGGGGCTCGCGCTATGCCGCCGCAGTCGGGCCGGTCGCGGACCGGGCCGGGATCGACGGCTTTCTGTCCACGCTGCGCGCCCGTCGCAAGTTCGCCAAGGCGACCCATCACAGCTGGGCCGCGATCCTGCCCGATGGCACGCCGCTGAAGGGCGACGATGGCGAGGCGGGGGCGGGCGCGGTGATCCTGAAGATGCTGGAGCGTGAAGGCCTGAGCGGCCAGATCGTCGTCGTCACCCGCTGGTATGGCGGGGTGCATCTGGGCGGCGACCGCTTTGCCCATATCGTCACCTGCACACGGGCCGCGCTGGCGGCGCTGCGCGGGGCGTAACCGCTTCAGTCGACGGCGGGCCCGAACGGGGTTCGGGCGGCATCTGCCCCGGGCACAGCCGCTGAACGGGCGGGGCCGAGCCCCGCGCCGGACTTTCGGGGCGGAACTCTCGACGCAAGGCGCGCGGGCGGCTAACCTTTTCCGCACGGGATGGGGGATGCGATGATGGACGCCTTGCGCGCCGAGGCCCGGCGACTGGCCAACACGGTGATCTGGTCCTGGGACGGCTTTCGCGCCGCCTGGGCCACGGAAAAGACGCTGCGACAGTGGACGCTGGCCAATGTGCTGTCGGCCGCGCTGGCCTTTGCGCTGGACCTGACCCCCGCCGAACGGGCGCTGATCCTGGCGCTGGGGCTTCTGGTGCTGGCGGCAGAGCTGATCAACACCGCGGTCGAAGAGGTCGTGGACCACATCTGCCCCGGCCCCGACCCCCGGGCGAAGAAGGCCAAGGACTGCGGATCGGCCTGCGTGGCGCTGGCCGCCATCGCGGCGGGGGTGGCCTGGGTCGTGGTGCTGCTGGGGTAGTCCCCCAAGGACCTGGCGCTTTCCCTGGAACAAGTGCGGCCCCTGCCGGTTGTAGGGACTGACCCTGCATTCTGGAGGATGACATGCAAGAGCAGACCTATTCCGACCGTTCCACCGCCTCGACCTCGTCGATGGTGTCCAGCGCCGATGTCAACGGCACCGAAGTCTACAGCCACGCGGGCGAGCATCTGGGCGAGATCAACCACCTGATGATCGACAAGCAGTCCGGCCATATCGCCTATGCGGTGATGAGCTTTGGCGGCTTTCTGGGCATCGGCGCGGGCGAACATCCGCTGCCGTGGAAGATGCTGAGCTATGACACCAACCTGGGCGGCTTTGTCACCGATGTGACGGGTGAGCAGCTGACCGGCGCCCCCGAACGTAGCGCCGGCTGGTTCGACGACCGCGACTATCAGCGCCGCAGCTACTATGACCAACAACCGAACTGTGCATACTCGTCTCATCTGCCACCTCCACATGTGAA
>JAKQLM010000494.1 GCA_029567145.1 Pseudomonadota bacterium | reverse complement strand
TCTTTCAGCGCGCCTTGCGTCGCGTAATTCTCGCGGTAGGCCCAGAAGCCAAGGGCGATCAGCGCCAGAAACGACAGCACATACAACACGGGGCGCATCTAGCGGCGTCCTTTCGGTCTTGGATCGGGCACGCCCAGATCGGCAGGGTCCAGCGCCAGCGCCGGGGCATTGGTGCGCCGCGCAATGCGCAGCTTGGCCGACCGGGACCGCGGGTTGCGGGCAAGCTCGACATCATCCGGCGCCACAGCCTTGCGCGTCACCATGTCAAAGCGCGCCGTGGTGTCGGTCTTGGCCGGAGCATAGCGGTTCGCGTTCGCCTCGTGCCCGCTGGCCAGCTGCAGGAACCGCTTGACGATCCGGTCCTCCAGGCTGTGAAAGGTCACGACCGCCAAAAGCCCGCCCGGCTTCAGCGCCCGTTCGGCGGCGGCAAGCCCTTCGGCCAGCTCGGCAAATTCGGTGTTCACCGCAATGCGGATCGCCTGAAAGCTGCGGGTCGCGGGGTGGCTTTGCCCCGGCTTCGGACGCGGCAGGCATTTCGCCACGATCTCGGCCAGCCGGGCCGTCGTGGTGATCGGCTCCAGGGCGCGGCTTGCGACAATCGCCCGCGCAATCCGGCGCGAGGCGCGCTCTTCGCCGAACTGGTACAGAATGTCGGCCAGCACACCCTCGTCCGCGCGGTTCACCAGGTCGGCGGCACTGTCGCCCGACTGGCTCATCCGCATGTCCAGCGGGCCGTCCTTCATGAAGGAAAACCCCCGGTCGGCCTGATCCAGCTGCATCGAGCTGACCCCAAGGTCCAGGACCACGCCGTCCAGCGGTTCGCCAGCCAGCGCATCCAGGTCCGAGAACACCCCCGCCACCAGCCGCAGCCGGTCGCCAAAGGGCGCGGTCCAGTCCGCCGCCATCTGCAGCGCCAGGGGATCGCGGTCGATGCCGATCACCCGCTGCGCCCCGGCCTGCAGCAGGGCGCGCGTATAGCCTCCTGCCCCCAGCGTGCCGTCCAGCCAGACGCCCGAAATCGGCGCGCAGTCCCGCAGGATCGCGTCGATCAGAACCGGGACATGGGGATCATCAGCAGACGGGCGATCGGTTTCGGCAAGGCGGGGCAGCGGCTTGCGCATGGCCTACCCCGACCGCTTGTGCCGCCCGACAAGCGTCAGCGGATCAATGTCGTCATCGTCATCTTCGGCCAGTTCGTCCTCGTAGACGTCCTTGCGATACAGGCGGAAGCGGTTGGTGAACCCGGCAAAGGCCGCTTCGGCCTCGGCCGGCAGGTCGCCCGCAAGACCGATCTTCTCGCGCACACGCGGCGGCAGGACGATCCGGCCATCGCCGTCGATTTCCACCATCACCGACCGGCTGATCAGGTCGCGCTCGGCCCGCACCCGTTCGGGCGAGCCCATGTCCATCGCCTCGATGTCCTCGGCCAACTGGTCGGCACCGCGCTTGGAGTAGCATTCGACAAAGGTCCGCGTCTTGCCGCCGTACACCATGTACAGCCGCGCGCCGCCTTTTTCGCCTTTTTGGGGGTCGTCGGCATTCAGCACGGCGCGGAAAGCCGCCGGGATCGAGACCCGCGCCTTCGCGTCTACCTTCTGGTAGAACTCGCCTCTGAATGCCTCTGCCATTGCCTTGCGGCCTTTTCAAAACGTCGGTGGTGCCTGCGATGAAATGAAAATGGCGGACCGGGTTGCTGCCACTACCCGATCCGCCGCTGTCCCATCGCTGGGCGTCCAGCTACGCGCGCCACCTGGGGGAGATGTCTGCTCGCTCGCGCGCCGGATCTCTGTTTCGCCGATGAAATGAGGCTGCCTGTATGAAGCTGCCTTACGCCTGTTCGGGGTCTTGAAGCCGCCCCTGCCGTTCACTTGCCTATCTCATCGCCGTGAAGACAACCTGCATGGGAATTCATGGGATGGCAAGGGATTTATTGGGAGAGAAGGCCCAGCATCTTGTGCCGCACGGGGGGCCAGACCAGCATTTTGTGCCCAACCGGACCCCGGAACATCCACAGCTAGAAAGAACTTTCCGAAAACTCCGCTATATCTAGTGTCCGTTTCACACCGACTGATAGTCCCGTGATTTCCCAGATTTTTTCAGGCCACGGTCACCACTGGGGCAAGATCGGGTCCGGGATCGGCCCCGACCCGGCATTTGTGCCAAGAATCAGCCGATCAGGCCAGGGGGTTTCGGCCTTCTCCCATGCTTTCCCATGGATTTTGATTCGGAAGACCCGGTCAGGACGCGGCGGGACGGTCGAACAGCAGCCGCAGATAGCGTTCCAGGTGGTCGAACGCCTCACGCGCGGGGTCGGGGTCGTCCAGCGCCTTGGCCAGCACGATGCCGCCCTGCACCGCGATCTGGAACTGGCGGGCCAGGCTTTCTGCCGTCACGCCTGCCACCGGATGCGCGGCAAGCGCCGCCGCCAGATGGGCGCGCACATGGTCAAACCCCGACCGCAGGCTGCGCTCGGCGGCCATGCGGATCGGGATCGAGGTTTCATAGGCCTCTTGCACCGTGGTTCCCGCAACACAGGAAAACTCGGGGATCGGCTGGCCCAGGATCTCGCGCCGCAGGTCCAGATAGCCGAACACGCGCTCCAGGGGATCGGGCAGGTTGTTATAGGGATGCGAGGCGAACAGGACACCCGTGGTCGCGGTCCAGTCGTCAATCAGCGCCACGCCCAGCGCTTCCTTGCTGGGGAAATGGTGAAAGAACGCGCCCTTGGTCACGCCCGCCGCCGCGCACAGCTCGTCCA
>JAKQLM010000482.1 GCA_029567145.1 Pseudomonadota bacterium | reverse complement strand
TCGGTCCAGCGCATCCCCTTGTCGCGGAACTGCGTTTCGGTCGCGTCTTCCAGCGCCTGCAGATCGGCCTCTGGCGGCAAAAGCAGGCGGTAGCGGGTTTCATACATCGAGCCGGATTCAAGCAGGCCGGAGCCTTGCAGATCCTGGGACCGGACCACGGTGCGGGGGCCAAGGGTAAAGCCGGTCGAGGCTGAGTCCGGCTCGCGCAGGAGGGCGGCGGTCAGGCGGAAGGTCTTGGTGCCAAGCCGGAAGCTGTCGCCGATCTGAAGGCCCAAGCGGTCGATCAGCGCCGGGTCCATGATCGCGCCGGGTTGGCCGTTCTGGTCGGCCAGGGCCTTGGCCACCGGGATGGCGGGGTCCAGCGTTGCGGCCCCGGTCAGCGGCCAGGCGGCGTCCACCCCCTTGATCTGGGTCAGCGCCTGATCGGTGTCCAGGATCACCATGGACCGGAAATCGTAAACCTCGGACAGCTGGGTCGCGATGCTGTCCATGTAGGCAAGTTCACCGGCATCGGCGGGGCGGTAGGTGAAGCGCATCTCGGCGTCGCCGCCCAGGATCACCGCGCCCTGGTCGGTCAGGCCCTGCTGGATGCCGGTGCGCAGGGTGCCGACCCCGGCGATGGCCGCGACGCCAAGCGCAAGGCAGGCCAGGAACACGCGAAACCCGCGCAAGCCGCCGCGAAGCTCGCGGCGGGCGATGGTGTAGGACAGGCTCATTCCGCGGCGGCTTTCAGCTCGGGGGCCAGAAGACCATCGGCAAGCCGGATTACCCGGTCACAACGCTGGGCCAGTTCAGGCGCGTGGGTGACAAGCACCAGCGTCGCGCCGTGGCGGTCGCGCAGGCCGAACAGAAGGTCCATGATCGCCTGGCCGTTCACCCCGTCAAGGTTGCCGGTGGGTTCATCAGCCAGAAGGATCGCGGGCCGGGGGGCGGCGGCCCGGGCCAGGGCGACGCGCTGCTGTTCGCCGCCGGACATCTGGCTGGGGTAGTGGTGCATCCGCGACCCAAGGCCCACGGCGGTCAGTTCAGCCTTGGCCCGGTCGAAGGCATCGGCCTTTCCGGCCAGTTCCAGCGGCAGGGCCACGTTCTCTAGCGCAGTCATTGTGGGAATAAGGTGGAAGGATTGGAACACAACCCCCATATTCCCCCGACGGAACCGGGCGAGCGCATCTTCGTCCATCGCGGTCAGGTCCTGCCCAAGGGCAAGAACCTTGCCGCCGGTGGCACGCTCTAACCCGCCCAGAAGCATGAGGAGCGACGACTTGCCCGACCCCGATGGCCCGATCAGCCCGACCGTTTCGCCCTTGTCGATGGTCAGCGAGATGCCCCGCAGGATATCGACCGGCCCGGCATTTCCGGCAAGCGTAAGGCGCGCGTCCGTCAACGCAAGAACGGGCAGCGCGGAAATGGCTTCGGGCATCAGGGCTTTCCTTGGGGCAATGTTCACAAAGGGATATGGCGTGATGCGGGGGGTCCGCAATGGGCTCACGGTCACGTTACTGGGAAGCGGCCTGGCCCTGGCCGAGCCGGTGACCGTCGTGGCGCTGGGCGACAGCCTGACGGCGGGCTATGGGCTGGAGGACCCCGCAACCGGGCTGGTGCCGCAGCTGGAAGGCTGGCTGCAGGCGCGCGGGCATGACGTGGTGGTGCAGAACGCCGGGGTTTCCGGCGACACGACCGCGGGCGGTCTGGCGCGCGTGGGCTGGGCGCTGGGGCCGGAGGCGGACGCGCTGATCGTGACGCTGGGGGGCAACGACCTGCTGCGCGGGCTGGACCCGGCGGCCTCGCGGGCGAACCTGGACGGCATCCTGAAAGAGGCGACGGCCAAGGGGCTGCCGGTGCTTCTGGTCGCGATGAAAGCGCCGGGGAATTTCGGGCCGGACTACAAGGTGGCGTTCGACGGGATGTATGCGGACCTGTCGGCCCAGTATGGCACGCTGCTGGCCGACGATTTCTTCGCCGGACTGGTTGCGGCGGGGGCGGACCCGACCGATCCGGCCTCGCTGGCCGCGTACATGCAGGCGGACGGGCTGCACCCGAACCCCGAAGGCGTGAAGCTGATCGTCGAGGCCTTGGGGCCGAAGGTCGAGGACCTGCTGGGGAAGGTCGCGCCCTGAGGCGGGGGAGTGAGATCCGTGAGCAAGGGTTCGTGCGGGCGGGGTGACAGGAGGGGCTTAGCGTGGAGCATGACATCTACTGGCGCATCGGTGTGTTTGTCGCCGTGCTGCTTGTCCTGGCCCTGCTGGAACGGCTGGCCCCCCGCCGAGCGCTGATTCAGCCGAAAGGGCGGCGCTGGAGGACGAACCTTGGCCTTGTGGTGATCGACACGCTGGTCCTGCGGGCCTTGGCGCTGGCTGTGCCTGTGCTGGCGGTCGCGACGGCGGTGGATGCCGGGCGGCTGGGGTGGGGCGTGCTCAACGCGCTGGACTGGCCCTGGTGGGTGGAGTTTGCTCTTGCCGTGATGATCCTTGACCTGGCGATCTGGACCCAGCATCTGATCACGCACAAGGTGCCGCTGTTCTGGCGGTTCCACCGGGTCCACCATGCCGACCGCGATTTCGACGTGACGACGGCGCTGCGGTTTCACCCGGTGGAGATTGCCGGCTCGGCCGGGGTGAAGGTGGGACTGGTCTATCTCTTGGGGCCGTCCGCGCTGGCGGTGCTGGTGTTCGAGATCCTTTTGAACGCGACGGCGATGTTCAACCATGCCAACCTGCGGTTGCCGCCCTGGCTGGACCGCGTGGTCCGGCTGGTGCTGGTGACGCCGGACATGCACCGGGTGCATCACTCGGTCCTGCGGGAAGAACATGACAGCAATTACGGCTTTGCCCTGTCGGTTTGGGACCGGATTTTCCGCACCCATGTGCCACAACCGAAGGCGGGGCATGAGGCGATGACAGTGGGGCTGGAATGGCAGGACGACCGGACGATGCGGCTGGGCTGGGTGCTGGGCTTGCCCTTCCGGCGCTGACGGCGCGGCTGGCCGAAGAGCGGCTGGAGGTGCTGGGCGGCTTTGCGGTGGCCGAAGGCGAGGCGGGGTTTCCGCCCGGCACGCGCGCGCTGCTGATGCTGGGGCCGTCAGAGCCGGGGTTCTGGGCGCACCTGACCGCGCAGCCGGAGTGGGGCGGCCCCGACCCCGTGGACCGCTGGTCGCGCCGGGTGATCGGGCGGCTGGCCTGCGATCTGGGGGCCAAGGCGCTGTTTCCGTTCGGCGGGCCGCCGTATCATCCGTTCTACCAATGGGCCTTGCGGACGGGGCGGGTCTGGGACAGCCCGGTGCGGCTTTTGGTCCACTCGGGTCAGGGGTTGATGGTCAGCTTTCGCGGCGCCTTGGCGTTGAGAGAGGCGGTGGAGGTGCCGCCCCCCGTCGCGCGGCCCTGCGACATCTGTGCTGCGCCCTGCCTGACCGCCTGCCCGGCGGGGGCGTTGACCGGGGCGGGGTATGACCTGCCCGCCTGCCATGGCTTTCTGGACCGGCCCGAGGGGCAGGATTGCCTGACTGGCGGCTGCGCGGTTCGCCGCGCTTGCCCGGTGTCGCAAAGCTATGCAAGACTGCCGGAACAGTCGGGGTATCACATGAGGCAGTTCCACAGATGAAGCGGTTGATCCTGACACGGCACGCGAAATCCTCATGGGATGATCCCCTGACCCCCGACCATGACCGCCCGCTGAACGAGCGTGGCAAGGCGGCGGCCGCCGATCTGGGGCAATGGCTGGCCAGCCGCGACTATGTGCCGGGCGAGGTCCTGTGTTCCGACGCGGTGCGGACGCGGAAGACGTTTTCCGGGATCGCCCCGGCCCTGCCGGGCGCGCCGGTGCTGGAGCTGAAGCCTGCCCTCTATCACGCCGGGCCGGACGTGATGATGGCGGTCCTGAAACATGCCTCGGCGGATGTGGTGATGATGATCGGCCACAACCCCGGCATCGCGGAATTCGCGGCGCGGCTGGTGGCCCACCCGCCAACCAACCCGGACTTTGCCCGCTATCCGACCGGGGCGACCCTGGTCGTCGATTTCGATGCGGCGAACTGGGGGGCGGTGACCTTCGGGTCGGGCGTGGTGGTCGATTTCGTCATCCCGCGCGAGATCGTGGCCTAAGCCTGTCCACAGTGGGCAGACGGGCCGAAGCCTTTTGTTTCAAGGGTTTGGCCGTGGACGTTAGGACTTTGGCAAGCATTTTCAGGTCAGTCTGCCGGGGCGACCCACGAACGCCTGGGGCCGTGATTTGCAGGAGGCATTCATGGGCAACGCATTTGGACGCGGTGTCATCCGGCCTTGGGCGGTTGGCCTGATCCTTGCCATGCTGGGCGGCGGGCAGGGGGCGGCGCAGGAGCTGCCGCCCTGCCAGACCACGGCGGGCGAGGAGGGGCTGGTGTTCGCGGGTGCTTTCAGCCTGATCCAGTCCCCGGTCGATTTTGCCACGGCGCGATCCGGAGCAGAGGCTGTGCAGGTTTTCGGCGAGGTTCGGGACGGGCTTGGCGTCCTTGTCCTTGGGGCCGAGAGCGGTCCGGAGGAAGGGTCCGGCGGGGTGGAAGTGCAGGTCACCTTTGCGGCCAAAGATGGGGCTGTCGTGCATGAATGTGCGGTCAACGTCTTACCCTTTGACCCGACCCTGAACGATCCTGCGCAGCTGTCAGCCGGGGACTGCAACCTGACAGTGATCGCGGGGCTGCCGCAGTTGGTGATGAGCCATGCGCAGGTCATCGAAGTGCCGCGCGTGTTTGAAAAGCTGGGCGTCGCTGCGCCACAGATTGCGGATATGGCGTCGCTTTCGGAGAGACGGTTTTACCTTTTGGGCAAACGGCCGGGGACGACGGTTCTGATCTGGACGGAACGTGAACCGACGGGGTCGCTTGGGGTCAACCTTTGTCCGATTCCCGTGGCCAGCCCGGACGAGGGGTTTGGTCCCGCGGGACCGGGCGACGACGTCCTTTGTCAGGACGAACAGGGCGCGCCAGTGCGGCTGGCGGTCGGCCAGACTGCGCGGATGGTCTTTCGGGACGCGGGCGGCACTCCGATGGAATACGGCGAGTATTCGGTCGCCAACCCTGCAGTCGCGGACTTCAGCTTTGAGTTCGGGGCGGAGGCTGGGATGATCACGGCGATCGGCAACGGGTCGACGTCACTGACGCTTCTGACGTCGGACGGGAAGACGGCGGTCAATTGCGAGATCAGCGTCGAATGACTGTTGCTGCAAAGGTGCGCCCCACCCCCAGCCCTTCCCCACAAGGGAAGGGGAGGCGCTTTTGGCGTGCGTCGGCCCCTGGCGATCGGCCATCGCGGCGGTGGCTTTGGCTTCGGCGACCAAGCCTTATGCGCCGCTGACGAAGGCGTTCAGGATCACGGCGGCGACGTTGGCGAGCAGGAGCCTGCGCGCGGCTTTGCCTGAAGACCGGGCGCGAAGATGATCACAAAAGCGGGCTGGGTCATCGGGATGGGCCGAACGCGCCCGGGCCGCGCAGTTTGGCGTGGCGGTTGACGTCCTTGTAAAGAAGGTAGCGGAACTTTCCCGGCCCGGCGGCATAGCAGGCCTGTGGGCAATAGGCGCGGAGCCACATGAAATCGCCCGCCTCCACCTCGACCCAGTCCTGGTTCAGCTTGTAGACGGCCTTGCCTTCCAGCACGTAGAGGCCGTGTTCCATGACGTGCGTTTCCTCGAACGGGATGACGCCGCCGGGCTGGAAGGTGACGATATTGACGTGCGCGTCATGGCGCAGGTCGTCGGGTTCGGCAAAGCGGGTGGTGCCCCAACGGTTGTCGGTGTCGGGCATCCAGCGAACGGGGACGTCGCGTTCGTTGATGATGATGGCGTCGGGGACGGCTGTTCCGGGCGCGGGTTCGTAAAGCTTGCGCAGCCAGTGGAAGCGGGCCGGTTGGCTGCCCTCGGCCAGCAGGGTCCAGCGGGTGCCGGGGGGGAGGTAGGCGTAGGAGCCGGACTCCATTTCGTATCCGGTGCCGTCCAGGGTCAGGGTCGCAAGGCCGCCGGTGAAGAAAAGCCAGTGTTCCGCGCCGGGTTCGGCATCGGGCGCGTCCGAACCGCCGCCGGGGGCAACCTCCATGACGTATTGGCTGAAGGTTTCGGCAAAGCCGGACATCGGGCGGGCGATGAGCCAGAGTTTCGTCTTCGTCCAGCCGGGCAGGAAGCTGGTGACGATGTCGGAAAAGCACCCCTTCGGGATGAAGGCGTAGGCCGTGGTGAAGACCGCGCGCTGGGTCATCAGTTGGGTTTGCGGCGGCAGGCCACCGAGGGGGGCGTAATATTGGGTCACGGCAGTTGGTCCTTCAGGCGCAGGTTGGCGATGCGTTCCACCTGGGCGCAGGCGGTGGCGAATTCGGTTTCAGTGTCGTTGTCGATGCGGGTCTGGAAGGCCTGCAGGATGCTGGTCTTGGTGTTGTCGCGGACGGCGATGATGAAGGGAAAGCCGTGCTTGGCGACATATTCGTCGTTCAGGCGCTGGAAGCTGGCGCGTTCGTCGTCGGTCAGGGCGTCCAGCGCGGCGGAGGCCTGTTCGGCGGTGGATTCGGTCGTCAGGCGTTTCGCCGCCGCCAGCTTTCCGGCGAGGTCGGGGTGGGCTTTCAGGACCTGAAGCCGTTCGTCGGCGCTGGCGCTGCGGAAGATGCGGGTCAGGGCGTTGTGCAGGCCCGTGGCACTGTCATGCGCGGGGCCAAGCTCCAGGTGCCAGGCGCGTTCGGCGATCCAGGGCGAGTGTTCGAAGATGCTGCCGAAGCGGGTGACAAAGCGGTTGTGCGACATCTCGCTGGGACGTTCGGCGCGGATGTGAGGGTGGGTCTGGCGCCAGTGGTCGGCGATGTCGATGCGGCGGGGGAACCAGACGCCGTCATGGCTGCGGGCGTAGTCGAGAAAGCGTTTCAGCCCCGCGATCTTGCCGGGGCGACCGATCAGCCGGCAATGCAGGCCGATGGAGAACATCTTGGCCTGGCCTGCCTGCCCTTCGGCATAAAGGGTGTCGAAGCTGTCCTTGAGGTACTGGAAGAACTGTTCGCCCGTGATGTAGCCGGGTGCCGTGGCAAAGCGCATGTCGTTGGCTTCCAGGGTATAGGGGATGACCAGCTGGTCATGGTCGCCATATTCGCGCCAGTAGGGCAGGTCGTCGTCGTAAGTGTCGGAAATCCAAGCGAGTTTCCGGGTTTCGGCGGTGAGGCGGACCGTGTTCATCGAGCAGCGGCCGGTGTACCAGCCCTGGGGCGGTTCGCCGACGACTTCCTGATGCAGGCGGAAGCTTTCGGCGATCTGGCGCGCCTCTTCCTCGGGAGCCATGTCGCGGTGATCGACCCATTTCAACCCGTGGGAGGCGATCTCCCACCCGGCGGATTTCATTGCGGCGACCTGTTCGGGGTTGCGGGCCAGGGCCGAGGTCACGCCGTAGATCGTGACGGGAATGTCCATCCCGGTGAAGAGGCGATGCAGCCGCCAGAACCCGGCGCGGGCGCCGTAGTCGTAGATCGATTCCATGTTCCAGTGGCGCTGACC
>JAKQLM010000252.1 GCA_029567145.1 Pseudomonadota bacterium | reverse complement strand
CCCGCGCGTGGTCGAAGCGATCTGCAAGCAGGCGGCAACGCTCAACACCCATACCCGTTATCTGCATGAAGGCATCCTCGACTATGTCGAACGCCTGACCGCAACCTTTGAAGACCCGCTGAAAACCGCAATCCTCACCTGCACCGGTTCCGAGGCCAATGACATCGCCCTTCGCATGGCCGAAGCCATGACCGGCAAGCGCGGGGTCATCGCGACGGACGCAACCTATCACGGCAACACCACGCTGGTCAGCCACCTGTCGAAAAGCAACGTCCCCGAGGTCGGCTTTGGCCTCGGCCAGTACCTGCGCCACGTCGAGGCCCCCGACAGCTATCGCATCGCCGATCCGGATGGCCAGCGCTTTGCCGCCAGGGTGCAGGAGGCGATTGACGATCTGGAAAAAAGCGGCATCGGGTTCGCCGCCCTGATCGTCTGCCCGCTGTTCCTGAACGAAGGCTTTCCCACCCAGGCCGAAGGCTGGCTGCGCCCGGCCGCCGAAGCGGTGCGCCGCGCCGGGGGCCTCTTGATCAGCGATGAGGTTCAGGCCGGGTTCGGCCGCTGCGGCAGCCATTTCTGGGGCCACCAGAAACAGGGTGTGATCCCCGATGTCGTCACCATGGGCAAACCGATGGGCAATGGCCATCCGGTGGCAGGCGTGGTGACCACGCCCGACATCATGGCCCGCTTCCGCAAGTCTTTCCGCTATTTCAACACCTTCGGCGGCAACCCGGTCAGCTGTGCCGCCGCAACGGCGGTGTTGGACGAACTCCAGGACCGCCAGCTTCAGGCGAATGCCGCCCACATCGGCAAGCTGGCGCATCAGCGCCTGTCGGATCTCGCCAAGCGATACCCCGTCATCGGTGACGTTCGCCAATCCGGCATGGTCTTTGGCGCCGAACTCGTGCTGGACCCCGAAACCAAGTCGCCCGCCGCCGCCTATACCGACCGCGTGATCAACAGGATGCGTCAGCGCGGGATCATCCTGTCCAAGCTCGGCCGCCACAAGAACGCGCTGAAGATCCGCCCGCCGATGCCCTTCGCTGAAGAACATCTCGATCTGCTGATGACCACGCTGGATCAGGTTCTGGCCGAAACGCCAGTGACCCATGACTGATCCGGTCGCCGAAGCCCTGGCCCTCTGGGGTCTTGAGGGGGCGGGGGTCAGCTTTGTCGCCGGCCGCGAAAACCGCGTCTACCGCGTTTCTTCGGCGCGCGGCGACTATGCCCTGCGGATCAAGAGACCGGGCTACCGCCAGAAGGACGAACTTCTGTCAGAGCTGATCTGGCTGGAGGCGATGGACCGCGCCGGGCTTCAGGTTCCCAAACCCCTGTCCTCAC
>JAKQLM010000437.1 GCA_029567145.1 Pseudomonadota bacterium | reverse complement strand
ACGGTCCGGCCGACCCGGCTGCGCTGCCGTATGCCGTGGAAACCGTTCGGGGCCTGCTGGGGCAGGTGCCGCTGATGGGCATCTGTCTGGGCCATCAGCTGCTGGGGCTGGCGCTCGGCGGAAAGACCCGTCGCCTGGCCTTCGGCCACCACGGCGGCAATCATCCGGTGATGGACCTGCGCACGAAGAAGGTCGACGTGACCTCCCAGAACCACAACTACGTCGTGGATCCGGACAGCCTCGATCCCGCGGCGGCGGAGATCACGCACATCAGCCTGAACGACCGCACCGTGGAAGGATTGCAGGCCCGGCGGTTTCCCGCCTTTTCCCTGCAATACCATCCCGAAGCCGCGCCGGGCCCCCGCGATGCCCTGTCCGCGTTTCTCCGCTTCCGGGCCCTGGTCGGTTGACTTCCACAGTTCTTACCGACTCCCGGACGCACCCATTGATCTGCGTTCTGCGGGTTTCCGTTCCGGGACGATGGGCCGCCGTCGTTCGACCGGGCGCATCTGCGATTGGGTGCAAGCTCGGGTCATATTGAGCGAAGGCGCGCAGCGCCGGAGTCGAAATTACCTGTCCCGCCACCGCGGGATCTGGGCACAATCCCGATGGCCAGCCTGCGGGACTAGGCTGAGATCCCTCGACCCTCCACGGGCGGGCAGGCAAGGCTCGGGATGACAGCCATACAGGACCACAAGGCCGTTTTGAATCGGCATGCACCAAATCGCAGATGTGCCCCGTTCGACCCGGCGGGCGCAAACCGGATTGACCCGGGTCAGGCGGGATGGTTTCATGGGGTCTGCCGGGGCAGGATCCCGGCCGGGAGCCCAAGAGATGAGTGCAGTCCATCACGCCAAGCGAACCAGATTGCCCGCCCGGCTGCGGCTGGGAGAGAAGCCCTGGATTATCGGATGCGTCGCGACGGAATCGCGCCTGCGGGCCTGCGCCCGGAAGGCGCCGGCCGATTGCGACTGGCTGGAGGTCCGGTTGGATCTGACGGGGTTGTGCAAAGGGAAATGGCTGGAATGGTGCGCGGCGGCGCAGGCGCGCGGACGCCCGGTGCTGCTGACCATCCGGGATTCGCGCGAAGGGGGGAAATGGAAGGGCCGCGAGGCCGACCGGTTGGCGCTGGTGCTGGAGGCGCTGCCGGTGGTGGCCGGGGTGGACATGGAAATCGGCGCGCATGCGCTGATGACGGTGGCCAAGGCCGCCCGTCTCTGCGGGACCCAGGTGGTGGGTTCTTTCCATGACTTTAAGGGAACACCCGATGCGAAGACGCTGCGGGCAGTGGAAATACGGGGACGCCAGATGGGCGCGGACGTGGTGAAGATTGCCGCAACGGTTCGTTCCGGCGCCGACCTGGCGAGGCTGATGGCGCTGCCGGCGCAAGCCAGCGGACCCTTGTGCGTGCTGGGGATGGGTGCGCGCGGTGCGGTTTCCCGGGTGGCGCTGCCCTGCGCCGGCTCCTGCCTGGCCTATGGGGCGCTGGATGCCGCCACGGCACCGGGACAGCTGTCCTGCCGGGAACTGGCCCGGGAGCTGGCCCGGTGGGGAGTCCGGAAGCGCTGACTCCGCCCCCCAGGTTCCTCCCGGGCGGCCTGGGACGCATCTGCGATTAGGTGCACGCCC
>JAKQLM010000430.1 GCA_029567145.1 Pseudomonadota bacterium | reverse complement strand
AGGCTTTGCAGGTACAGCCCCAGGATGGCCGCCAGATAGACCAGCGACAGGATCAGAAGCGTGGTCCAGGGATAGGTCAACAGGGCCGCCACCACCACGACCAGCCCGACCAGCACATAGCGCGCATATTCCGCCGCGATCTTGATCCGCTTCAGCGATGGCGTGCGGACCCGGCTGATCATCAGCGCGCCGATGGCCACCATCCACAGCGCCACCAGTTGCGGCGGCAGGGCGACCGCCGAATCCAGCGCCAGCGTCAGGTAGATCGGCACCAGCACCAGCATCGCCCCGGCAGGCGACGGCACGCCGATGAACGTGGTCTTCTCGGCCGCCTCGCCCACCTGCCGAGAGCCGACGTTGAACCGCGCCAGCCGCAACATGCAGCAGACCGCATAGACCAGCACGGCGATCCAGCCCAGGCTGGTTTCCGCCCGCAGGCCCCAAAGATACAGCACCAACCCCGGCGTCACGCCGAAGTTGACGAAATCGCACAGGCTGTCCAGTTCCGCGCCAATCGCGCTTTCCGATTTCAGCATCCGCGCCAGACGCCCGTCCAACCCGTCCAGCGCCGCCGCCGTGCCGATCAGCAGCACCGCCATGGCGAAATTGCCCGAAATCGCGAACCGGATCGCGGTCAGCCCGGCGCACAGCGCCAGGATCGACACCAGGTTCGGCAACAGCTTCAGCAGCAAAAGCTCGCGCTCGGGCTCGTCGGCGGGGCGGCGGGCCATGCCTATTCGATCCGCGCGGCGCGGGCCGGGACGTCCTGCCCGACAAAGGCGATCACCGACTCGCCCGCGATCATGGTCTGGCCCAGCGCGACCTGCGGATGCACACCCTCGGGCAAATAGACGTCCAGGCGGCTGCCAAAACGGATCAGGCCAAAGCGTTCGCCCGTGCGCACGCTGTCGCCGGGCGATTTCCAGCACATGATCCGCCGCGCCACCAGGCCCGCGATCTGCACCACGGCGATCTTGCGACCATCCGGCAGCTCGATCGCCAGGGCGTTGCGCTCATTCTCCTCGGAGGCCTTGTCCAGCGAGGCGTTGAAGAACTTGCCCGGCCGATAGGCCACCGCCGCGACCCGCCCGGCGATGGGCGCGCGGTTCACATGGCAGTTGAACACCGACATGAAGACGCTGACCCGGACCAGCGCCGCCGGACCCAGGCCCAATTCGGCCGGAGGCACCGCGCGCTCGATCAGGCTGACCACCCCATCCGCGGGGCTGACCAGAAGACCGGCATTTTCCGGCACGGCACGCCTGGGGTCGCGGAAGAAGTAGTAGCACCAGATGGTCAGCCCTACGCCCAGCCAGCCCAGGGGTTGCCACAGCCAGAACAGAACCACAGTCACCGCCGCAAAGACGGGAACGAATTTCCACCCCTCGGGGTGCATCGGTTTGATGAAGGTGTCGATCATTTTCATGCCGTTTCCCTATCCCCGCAGCGACCGTCAGGCAAACGAAAAGCCTTCCGTCAGCAAACTGCCCCATCATGTCGCGGTGAAAGAAGATCACGTCGCCCAGATCATCGCGGATTTCCCGAAACCGGATCGTTCCGCCGCCGTCCGACAGCGTGATCCGCCAGCACGTTCAGACGGTCACTGTCCCGAATGCTTCGCAATGGGTGCCACGCTTGGCCGTCCGGCGGCCGGTCTTGTCGTGCAGGACAGACGGCCCCCCGGTTCAAGGAGTGCCGTCCGCCGCCCAGGACTGCCGGATCGCCTGCTCCGGCGTGGTCTGGAAACCGGACAGTCCGCCCGACCAGTGTCCCGGAAATTTCCGCTGCCCCGAAAATTTTGCCGACACAGCCGGCCAGCAAGGACATACAGAGGAAAACCCCTGCGCCGCCATTCCGCTGCACGGGAGATCGCGCGGCCGGTGGCAGGTCCCGTCACCCGCCGCGCGCCCGGATCAGCCGGGGATCATGCCGGGATCAGCATCCCCTTGCCCTTGGCAAGTTCGCGCATCCGGGCCTGCAGCTTCTCGAAGGCGCGGACTTCGATCTGGCGGATCCGTTCGCGGCTGACGCCATAGCTTTCCGAAAGGTCTTCCAGCGTGACCGGCTCTTCCGACAGGCGGCGCTGCATCAGCACGTCCTTTTCGCGGTCGTTCAGCACCGACAGGGCCTGAGCCAAAAGGGCGCGGCGGGCGTCAAGTTCGTCCTTTTCCTCATAGGCCTCGGCCTGGTCGCTGTCTTCGTCCTCCAGCCAGTCCTGCCATTGCGCGCCGCCATCCTCGCTGCCGACGGTCGCGTTCAACGATGCATCCGACCCCGACAAGCGCCGGTTCATGTCGATGACCTCGGATTCGCTGACGTTCAGGTCGGTTGCGATCCGCGCCACGTTTTCGGGGCGCAGGTCGCCCTCTTCCAAAGCGCCGACCTTGGCCTTGGCCTTGCGCAGGTTGAAGAACAGCTTTTTCTGCGCCGAGGTCGTGCCCAGCTTCACCAGGCTCCACGACCGCAGGATGTATTCCTGGATGCTGGCGCGGATCCACCACATCGCATAGGTCGCCAGACGAAAGCCCTTTTCGGGATCAAACCGCTTGACCGCCTGCATCAGGCCCACGTTCGCCTCCGAGATCACTTCGGCCTGCGGCAGACCATAACCGCGGTAGCCCATCGCGATCTTGGCGGCCAGCCGCAGGTGGCTGGTCACCATCTGGTGCGCAGCCCCGCTGTCCTGGTGGTCCACCCAGCGCTTGGCCAGCATGTATTCTTCTTCAGGCTCCAGCAGCGGGAACTTGCGGATTTCCTGCAGATAGCGGTTCAGACCCTGTTCCGGGCTGGGTGCGGGAAGGTTGGTATAGGTGCTCATCTTTGCCCCCTAAGGATCCCGGTGCAACAGCGCCCCCGGGAAGGCGATAACCTAAAGTAACTTCATGCGTCGTGCAAGTCTCATATCACCCAACGCTTAACGGCAGATGTGGCTCCCTCCGTCGCGGGCAAAGCTTTGTGACGGGGCGTTCACGCGGATGTCAGAACCACGGGGCATAGGGAATACCCCACCGGACAACCGCCCCGCCGTCGCCTAGTCAGCGCACTACGCCAGACCTATCCGGAAAGTCCCGCCATGCCCCGCCCCCTGCCCCGCCTTCTGTCTCTTCTGGCCCTGGCCCTTGGCCTTGCCGCCCCCGGCGCGGCGCTGGCCTATTATCCCTGCAACGGAGCCGGTCCGGGCGAGATCATTATCGGCATGGCCCCGAACGGTCCCGGCATGCCCGACACCCCCTTGTGCGAATATGTCGGCGAGGAGGACGGCGGCTATTATGACGGAGGCGGCGGTGATCCGGGCGGGTATTGGGTCGACAGCTACGGCGCGCTGGCCTGGGCCACCGACCCGAACGGCTATGCCACCTACACCTACTCCTACGGCGCGGCCAGCCAGGCCGATGCCGAGACCAGCGCGCTGAACGAATGCCATGCGGCGGGGTTCAGCGATTGCCGGTCGGCCACCTATGTCGTCAACGGCTCGATCGCCATCGTGATGGACACAGACGGCGGGCTCCATGCCGAATGGGGCGAAGATGACGGCACCGCCCAGCGCAAGGCCAAGCGGCTCTGCCGCCAGCGCGGCGCCAAGGGCTGCACGCTGGAAGGCACGGTCAGCAGCCCGGCAGAGTGGGTCAGCAACTAGGGGCCAGCAACTAGGGAGCCAGCAACCGGGGGGCCAGCAACTAGGGGCCAGCAACTAAGGGGCCAGCAACTACCAGGCCAAACCTAGATCGCAACCCGCTCGCCCAGCTCGACCACCCGATCGCGGGGCAAATGATAGAAGTCGGTCGGATC
>JAKQLM010000420.1 GCA_029567145.1 Pseudomonadota bacterium | reverse complement strand
GCGGCGGGGCATGGGGTGGATGCGGCGGGCATCCTGGACCATTTCGGCGACGGACCCCTGATCAGCGTGCGGCCCAGTCCCGCGAATCCCGACTGGGGCGGGCCGGCGACGATCCTGAACATCGGTCTGAACGCCAAGCGCCATGCAAGGCTGGCCGAAACCCATGGCGAAACCGCGGCGGATGCGCTGTATCTGCGCTTCGTGCAGGCCTATGCGATCCACGTCGCGCGGCTGGACCCCGATGTGTTCGACGGGCTGAAGCCGGGGCCGGGCGCCTTGCGTGAGGCGCTGAAGCAATACGAGATCGAGACGGACGAACCCTTTCCCGAAGACCCCGCGCGGCAGTTGTCCGAGGTGCTTCGGTCCATGGCGCGGGCCTGGGAGGGGACAAGCGCGCGGCTTTTGCGGCAAGCCAAGGGTGCGCCCGAAGCGGCGGCACTGGGGCTGGTCGTGCAGGAAATGGCGCAAGGCATCGGGCAGGGGATCAGCGGATCGGGCGTGATCCAGTTCATTGATCCGGTGACCGGCCAGCGTCAGATCACCGGGCGCTATCTGGGGCAAAGCCAGGGCCGCGATGCGCTGAAGACGACCGAGGCGCTGTATCTGACGCGCGATGCGCGTGGCCCGTCGCTGGAGGATGTGGCGCCGGAGATTTTCGCGGCCTTGGTCGAACAGGGGGCGGTTTGCCGCCTGCGCCTGCGCGAAGAGATGCAGATCGAATTCACGATCGAGGATGGCCGCCTGGCGGTGCTGGACGCGGTGAAGGTGGCGCGCTCGGTCCGGGCTGGTCTGCGGATCGCGGTGGCCTTGGCCGAAGACGGGGTGATCCCCAAGGAAGAGGCGGTGCTGCGGGTCGAACCCCGGGCGCTGTCGGAACTGCTGCACCACCAGGTCGATCCGCGCGGCGTGCGGGATGTGATCGCGCGGGGGATTGCGGCCTCTCCGGGTGCGGCGACCGGGCGGCTGGTGTTTTCGTCGGCAGCGGCGCAGGCAAGCGCGTCGAAGGGCGAGCCGTGCATTCTGGTGCGGCGCGAAACCTCGCCCGAGGACATTCGCGGGATGCACTCGGCGGCGGCGGTGCTGACGGAACGCGGCGGCGTGACCAGCCATGCGGCGGTGATCGCGCGCGGTTTGGGGCTGCCCTGCGTGGTCGGCGCCAGCGAATTGCGGCTGGACACGCGGGACAAGAAGCTGACGACGGCGGATGGCCGGGTGTTCCGCGAAGGCGATATTGTGACGCTGGACGGGTCCAAGGGCGAGGCGCTGGCGGGCGTGGCGGAAATGCTGCCCCCGGCGCTGGACGACAGTTTCCGGCGGTTGCTTTCGTGGGCCGACGAGGTGCGCGATATCGGCGTGCGGGCGAACGCCGACACCCCGTCCGATGCCGAAACCGCGCGCAAGTTCGCTGCCGAGGGGATCGGCCTGTGCCGGACGGAACACATGTTCTTTGACGAGGACCGGCTGGTCGTCATGCGCGAGATGATCTTTGCCGACACGGCCAGCGACCGGGCGGCGGCGCTGGCGCGGCTGTTGCCGATGCAGCGCGATGATTTCGTTCAGCTTTTCGAGATCATGCAGGGCCTGCCGGTCTGCATCCGTCTGTTCGATCCTCCGCTGCACGAATTCCTGCCGCAGGACCGCGAAGGCCTGCGTGATCTGGCCGAGGCGCTGGACCGACCCCTGTCCGAGGTCACGCGCCGGGCCGAGGCGCTGACCGAAGTGAACCCCATGCTGGGGATGCGGGGGGTGCGGCTGGGGGTCGTGCTGCCGGAAATCTATGACATGCAGGCGCAAGCGATCTTTGAGGCGACGATTGAATCCGCCCGTCGCGGTGCCCCGGTGGTGCCCGAGATCATGATCCCGCTCGTCAGCGCCCGGCGCGAGGTGGAACTGGTCAAGACCCGGGTCGATGCCGTCGCCGCCATGGTGCGGACCAAGGCCGGGGCCGATTTCGATTTCAAGCTGGGGGTGATGGTCGAAACCCCGCGCGCGGCGCTGCGGGCGGGCGAAATTGCCCAGCATGCGGCGTTTTTGTCCTTTGGGACCAATGACCTGACCCAGATGACCTATGGTCTTAGCCGCGATGACGCCGGGCGGTTCATGAACACCTATGTCCGGCAGGGCGTGTTCCCGGAAGACCCGTTTCACATCCTGGATGTGGATGGGGTGGGAGAGCTGTTGCACATTGGTGCCGAGCGGGGGCGAAAGACCCGCCCGGACCTGACATTGTCGATCTGCGGTGAACATGGCGGCAACCCGGAGTCGATCGACTTTTGTCGTCGGGCCGGGTTCGACTATGTCTCGTGCTCGCCCTACCGGGTGCCGATGGCGCGGCTGGCTGCAGCGCATCTGGCGCTGCTGGATCGTAAAGAATCCTTTAAAAACAACTGACTGTAACGGTTTCTTAAGACACTTTCCCCATTTTTCGGCGAGTTTTCGCCGACTTTCCCCCGGTTTTCGTTGCATTTTTGCACCAGTGGTGGACCCCCGGACGGCTTTCCCCTACCTCCCCCCGGCTTGCAAGGCGGGGATCACTTCCGCCGTTTCGGAAACAAAAGACGGATTGAGCAGAATGAAATGTACCTCTGTGGCGCGCGTGTTTGCGCCGGTTCTTCTTGCGCTGCTGATGGCCGTGCCCGCAGCCGCCGACCTGCGACTGTCGGCCGGCGTGGCCCGTGTCACCGAACTGCGCACCGCGTTGGTCACCCGGCTTCCTGCGCCGGATTTCAGCGCGGCGCTGCCGGCAGAGGACCTGACCGAGGGTGTCACGCAGGACTGGCTGATGGCCCAACCCGCGCCCGACGGCGATGCCCAGTGGCAATGTCTGACCGAGGCGCTGTATTTTGAAGCGCGCGGCGAAAGCCTGGAGGGCCAGATCGCCGTGGCCGAGGTGATCCTGAATCGCGTCGACAGCAAGCTTTACCCGCGCAGCGTTTGCGGCGTGGTCAAGCAGCGCGGCGGCGGTGGGTGCCAGTTTTCCTATGTCTGCGACGGCCGGACCCGGATGCGCGAGGCGGGCGCGGCCGATCTTGCGGGCCGCATCGCCCGTGCGATGCTGGACGGGGCGCCGCGTCTGCTGACCGACGGGGCGACGCATTTCCACACCCGGGGCGTGCGTCCGGGCTGGTCCAAGCGCTTTGCCCATACCGCTTCCATCGGGGCGCATCTGTTCTATCGGCAACCCGGCTCGCGCGGGTAAGGTCGCAAAGCCTGCGACTTCTGCCGCCTTCGCGCTTGGCCCCCGGCCCGCGCGTGGTATAGGGGTCCGTCCGCGAGAGGCTGCCCATGACGACCACCGACATCGAGCTTGCCTTCGCCCATCCCGAGGATCGGGCCGAGGCGTCCGCCGGGGCCGCCCCGCGCGACCGGATTTCCCTGCGCGACCATGTCGTCGAGGCCGATATCGGCGCGTTCCAGAAGGAACGGGGCCACAAGCAGCGGCTGCGCTTCAACGTGGTGGTCGAGGTGCGCCCGGTCACCGGCCCGCTGGAAGACGACGTCGATCGCATCCTGTCCTATGACCGGATCACCGAATCCATCGCGCATGAGCTTGCGGCGGAACGGCTGAACCTGCTGGAAACTCTGGCCGAACGGGTGGCGGAACGGATCCTCGGTGAACCCGCCGCGATGCGGGCCTTTGTCCGGATCGAAAAACTGGACGTGGGGCCCTATGCGCTGGGGGTCGAAATCGTGCGGTCGCGCGCGGAACGCCCGGTGCAGAAGACCGGCAGCGACGGCGAAGAGGCGGTGCATCCGCTGGTGGCCTATCTGGACAACGCCACGATTGCCGATCCGGGCCTTGGGTCCGTGCTGGACGCGCTGCAAGCGCGCGGCCTGCCGATGATCCTGACCGTGGGGCTGCCGGATTTCCCCCGTGCGGAAACCGGCCACAAGCCGACCCAGCGCCGGATCGACCTGCTGGCCATCGAACAG
This sequence comes from Pseudomonadota bacterium, assembly GCA_029567145.1. GTDB lineage: Bacteria > Pseudomonadota > Alphaproteobacteria > Rhodobacterales > Rhodobacteraceae > Tabrizicola. The sequence goes on along the minus strand of JAKQLM010000420.1, from coordinate 4,452 downwards.
AACGCCTGGACCCTGGCCGCCCGCGACCCGCGGTGCGTGGTGGTGGCGACCCGGACGGAAATCGACTGGGCGATGAAGCGCGGGCAGACTGTGGTCTGGGCCCCGTCCAAGCTGGTCCTGGACGCGGTGGACGGCCCGCAGGGGACGGCTCCGGTGACGCTGGCGCTGTGGCTGGCCGAAACCATGGCGGCGACGGCGCTGGTGGTTCACGGTGGCGTTGCAGTTCCGGCAGGAAGCCGCGTGTCGGTAGAAAAGGTCTGACGCTTCCCCCTTGCCAAGTGAAATCGCATCGGCCACTTCGATGGGTATGGAATATTTCAGACCGATCGCCATGACCGACCCCGCCGTCCCCGAGGGGGCCTACAGCCTTGCCGGGGGCTGGTGCTGGTTTGACCGGGTCGAGGTGCTGTCCCGCTCGGCCCCGCCCAGCATCGAACCGGCCAGCGCCTGTCCGGATGACGTGCTGGCCCGACTGACTGCGCCGCGTCCGGCGTTTGCGACGCTGTCGATGGACCGGCCCCGGCTGATGGGCATCCTGAACATCACGCCGGACAGTTTCTCTGACGGGGGCGCGTATCTGAGCCATTCGTCGGCCACCGCCAAGGGCAAGCAGATGGCCCGGGCGGCCGAAATCGTGGATATCGGCGGCGAAAGCACGCGGCCGGGCGCAAGCGAAGTGCCGGTCAACGAGGAGATCGTGCGCACGGCACCGGTGATCGAATCGCTGCGGGCCGGGGGGATGCGGGCGCCGATCTCGATCGATACGCGCAAGGCGCTGGTCGCCTCGGCGGCGCTGGCGGCGGGGGCGACGCTGGTCAACGATGTGTCCGGGCTGCAGTTTGACCCGGCGATGGGGCCGATGATCGCCCGCGCCGGGGTGCCGATGGTCCTGATGCATTCGCAAGGCCTGCCCGGCGACATGCAGGACAATCCGCGCTATGGCGACGTGCTTCTCGACGTCTATGACGGGCTGGCCGAGCGGCTGGCCAGGGCGCTGGCGCTGGGGATCAAGCCGTCGCAGATCGCCATCGACCCCGGCATCGGCTTTGGCAAGACGCTGGAGCATAACCTTGCGCTGTTGCGCGGGCTGACGATCTTTCACGGGCTGGGCTGCCCCTTGGTGCTGGGCACGTCGCGCAAGCGGTTCATCGGGTCGATCGGCGAGGCCGAGGCTCCGGCGGCGCGGATGCCGGGATCGGTCGCGGTGGCGCTGGCAGGGATCGCGCAGGGCGTGCAGATCAGCCGGGTGCATGACGTGGTGGAAACCCGGCAGGCGCTGCGGCTGTGGCAGGCGCTGAACGCCGACGCGCCCGAAGGGTGGGACGAGGCATGACGCGCAAGCTTTTCGGGACCGATGGCGTGCGGGGCCGGGCGAACACCTGGCCGATGACGGCGGACCTTGCGTTGCGGCTGGGGGCGGCAGCGGGGCGCTACTTTCGCCGCGACGGCAGTTCGGCGCACCGGGTGGTGATCGGCAAGGACACGCGGCTGTCGTCCTACATGTTCGAGGCGGCGCTGACGGCGGGGTTCACCTCGACCGGGATGAACGTGCTGCTTCTGGGCCCGGTGCCGACCCCGGCAATCGGGCTTCTGACCACGTCGATGCGGGCCGATGTGGGGGTGATGATCAGCGCCAGCCACAACCCGCACCACGACAACGGGATCAAGTTCTTCGGCCCGGACGGGTTCAAGCTGTCGGACGAGGCGGAAGCCGAGATCGAAGCGATGACGCTGGACGGGGTCGAACCGGCGCAGGCCGACACGATCGGGCGCGCGAAGCGGATCGACGACGGGCGGTTCCGCTATATGGAGCGGGTGAAATCCACGCTGCCCACCGGCCTGCGGCTGGACGGGTTGAAGGTGGTGATCGACTGCGCCAACGGGGCGGCCTATCGCGCAGCCCCCGAGGTGCTGTGGGAACTGGGGGCCGAGGTAATCCCGGTCGGCGTCAGCCCGAACGGGACCAACATCAACGACCGCTGCGGATCAACCCATACCGAGACGGCGGCCGAGGCGGTGGTGGCCCATGGCGCGCATGTCGGCATCAGCCTGGACGGCGACGCTGACCGGGTGATGATCCTGGACGAGGCCGGGCGGGTCGCGGACGGGGATCAGATCATGGCCCTTTTGGCCGCGCGCTGGGCTGACGAGGGGCGGCTGGCCGGGGGCGCGCTGGTCGCGACGGTGATGTCGAACCTGGGGCTGGAGCGGTTCCTGCAAGGCCGGGGCCTGCGGCTGGAACGGACGGCGGTCGGCGACCGCTATGTGGTGGAACGGATGCGCGAGGGCGGCTTCAACCTGGGGGGCGAGCAGTCGGGGCATATCGTGATGACCGACTATGCGACCACTGGCGACGGGCTGGTCGCGGGGTTGCAGTTCCTGGCCGAGATGGTGCGGACCGGGCACCCGGCCTCGGACCTGACGCGGTCCTTCGCGACGGTGCCGCAGATGCTGAAGAACGTGCGGTTCAGCGCCGGGGCGCGGCCGCTGGAGGTGGCGTCCGTGCAAGAGGTGATCCGGGCCAGTGAGCAGCGGATCGCCGGGCTGGGCCGCATCCTGATCCGCAAGTCGGGGACCGAACCCCTGATCCGGGTGATGGCCGAATGCGAGGACGAGGGCCTGCTTGCCGCCGTCGTCGACGAGATCGTGGGCGCGGTCGAGGCCGCCGTCTAGGCGCGTTGTCCACGCTGGACAGGTCAGCGCACCCCAGCAAGATCAAGGGCTTGGGCGTGGGCCTTTACCCTGGCTTAACGATTGCGTGACTCAGGGGGTCAGGCTTTCCGCTCTGGCATCGGGGGCGGGGGCGGGGCATTCTGTCGTCGGCGGTGCCGATGACGGCTGGCCCGCGCGGGCGACCGGGATCTATGACTTCGGGCCGGACATGTAAGGGCCCGGTGCGGCCCCGGTGCGGCCTTGCGACAGGATAAAGGACGGACAGGATGAGATTGGCAGGCTGGATCGCGCTGGCGGTTGTGGCGCTGGCTTCAGGTGCGGGGGCCGAGGGCAGCGCCCTGGTCGCCGGGCGGCAGATGCAGGTGACCGATGATGGAATGGGCGGCGCGACGCTGGTCGTCGATGGCGCGGTGCTGCATGAGGATGGGGTGATCTACCTGGACCCCGGGTTTGCCACGATCCCCGGGGCGACGATCGTCACGGGCGCGGCGGGGGCCGGGGGCAACGGCTGCAACGCGGCGCCCTTTGTGCTGGTCCTGCCCGACACCGGCGCGCCCGAGTTCTGGGGGCCAGTCGACAGTTGCGCCTACTTCACCGCCACCGCACAGGGCGACGGGGTGCGCTTCAGCTCGGACGCGGTGCCGGGCAGCCCGGGCGAAACCTGGGTGTGGAGCCGCGCGGGCGGCTTTGTCCCCGGCCCGGCGGTCGGCTTTGTCGCAACCCAGGGCTGGGAGGCGCTGGACAGCCTGGCCGGGGCGCATCCGGTGGACGCGATGGCGCTGGCCCCGGTGCTTCAGGCCTTGCAGACCGGGCTGGGGTCGGACTACCCGGCCTTTGCGGAACGGATCTCGGAGCTTGGGTCGGGCGATCTGACGGCGACCGGCTATCTGGGCGAGGCCTGCCTGAAATTCACCTGCGAGACGGACTGGGCGCTGTTGTATCTGCACCGCGAAACGCAGCAGGTCTTTGCGATCTGGCATGTCTACGGCGAGATCGAGAACCGGATCCATCCGCAAGACACGACGCTATGGCCGCCGGAAGCAATGGCCTTGCTGCGCGAACGGGCCGGACCATGAAGCGGCTGGGGATGGCTGCCGCGCTGGCGCTTTGCGGCTGGGCTGCGTGGGCCGAGATGCGGGACGAGGCGTTTCTGGTGGCGGACCGGACAGTGCTGATCCGGGTGGTCGATACGCAAGAGATCATGACAGTCGGGCCGACCGCGGAGGACCAAAGCCAGGTTTTGTCCGGCGCGGATATCGAAGTGCTGGCCACGACCGGGGACTCCGACAGTCTGGCGCTGGTCGGGCAGGCGGTGGTGGTGACGCGCGTGTTCGGCAGCCACAGTTGCGAGACGGGGGACGCCTGGCTGTATCACGTGGTGACGCTGGGCAGTCCGGCGATGACCGAGGGGCCGGTGTCAAGCTGTGCCGAACTGACGGTGTCCTTCACCCCCGGCGCGGTGGTGCTGGAGCAGGACCCCGGCAGCGGCGCGGGCGAATTCTGGGCCTGGCGGCCTGGCCGGGGCTTTTCCGACCGGCTGGAGTAGACGGCCCCCCTCGGGCGGCGCCCACCCGCCACCCTGCCGCCTTCGGGGGGCCGGGCGCGGTCGCGCCGGGAACCTTGGGCGGGGGGTGCGGGTTTGCCTTGCAACGGGTGCGCCGCACCGCTGATCCAAGGAGAGTCCCGATGTCCGAAGGCCTTGTTCCCCTGTTGTCGCTGGTCACGCTGCTGATCGTCGCCGTTCTTGCCATCCTCAGCAAGGAGCGCACCAAGGACCGG